>DASXTE010000114.1:0-18452 GCA_036505595.1 Pyrinomonadaceae bacterium | reverse complement strand
GCGAAAGAAATAGTGTTTAGCGCTTGCGTTTTCTAATCGTCCGGTCTGTATCCTGCTCAAATTCGAACTTGCAATCCTTTGGCTTCTTGTCCTCACGCAGTCCTAAGAAGATTGGTTGCCGCATGCGCTCGTCCGCTGTCCACTCTGAGAACTTCACTTCCGCGACTAGCTTCGGTTTGATCCACTGCACCGGCTCGTTGGTTTTCGGTTTCACCTTGAACGGGCTATCGCTTGTCTTGAGCGGCTGCATCAATTTGTAAAGCTTCGCCAGGGTCTGCTCGTTAAATCCTCCGCCCGTGTGCGCGACATAGATCAGATCGTCACCGCGATACAGTCCGACCACCAGCGAACCAAAATATGAACGCGCCCCGCGTGGTTGAGTGTAGCCGCCGATCACAACTTCCGATCGCAAGACGGTCTTAACCTTCAGCCAGTCAGACGAGCGCTTCTGCACGTACTTGCTCGCGGCTCGCTTCGCCATCATTCCTTCAAGGCGAGACTTTTCAATGTGCCGAAAGAACTCTTCGCCCTCAGCTTCGACATGATCTGAATACTTCACGAAGTTAGCAGGGCGAAGAATCTTTTCGAGCAGGGCTTTGCGTTCAACGACGGGGCAGGCGGTTAAGTCGAAGCCGTCGAAATACAGTAGATCAAAGACGAAGTACACGATCCGGGCTTTGCTCGCTTTCGCGTAACTACCGCTTCGCAGGCGCAGCTTGTTCTGAAGCAATTGAAAACGCGGCATGCCATGCTCATCCAACGCAACAATCTCGCCATCGACAATCGCTTGCTTTGCTGCGAATTGTTTTGGCAACTTTGCAAGTTCCGGATACTGCGGCGTCATGTCGATTTGATTTCGCGACACTAGCCGCATGTCACCACCATCGATAAAAAAAACAGAGCGAAAGCCGTCCCACTTGGTTTCAAAGATCCACTCCGGATCGGAAAATGGCTCGTCAACGAGGGTTGCCAGCATGGGATGAATGATCGCCGGCATCGATGCTTTGCGGGCAGCAGAGCAGATAGCTGTTGGGCTCGGATGTTTACGCTTGGCGGTTCTTTTTGTGAGCATTCGATTAATGATTGAGTTGTCATGTTAGTGTAAGTGGCACAATGACGGGCGGCAAACCGTTCAAACCAACCAAGCAACAGCTCATCGAAGCCGCCGGCAAAACGCTTCCTGACGTCATTGCGCCGAATTTACGAGTGCTCTTCTGTGGAATCAATCCCGGCCTGTACACGGCCGCAGTTGGCCATCACTTCGCGCGACCCGGCAATCGGTTCTGGCCGGCGCTGCACCAATCCGGCTTTACGGATCGATTGTTATCTTCATTCGAAGAGCGTGAATTGCTGAAACTCGGAATCGGCATTAGCAATGTCGTCCCACACGCGACTGCGTCCGCTTCTGAATTGACTAGACAGGATTTCATTGCCGGCGGCCGAGTCTTGGCAGCGAAGGTAAAGAGATATCGCCCGCGAATCGTCGCGATTCTCGGTGTGGGTGCTTATCGCGGCGCATTCGCGCAACCCAAAGCGCAGGTCGGCGAACAAGAGCAAGAAATTCACAACGCGCGAGTGTGGGTTCTGCCAAACCCGAGCGGCCTCAACGCGAATTATCAGTTGCCTGAATTAGTGAAGTTGTTCAGGAAGTTACGGGCGGCGGCTGGATTGTGACTTCACGGATTCGCAATCTCAGCCTTCACATGCAGTGTCTTGATCAAACGGTGAAGATTGTTTGGATGAATGCCCAGCGCTTTCGCGGCTTCGGTGTAATTTCCGTTTGCCTGACGCATGGCGTTTAGAATCAGCAGCTTCTTCGCGTCCGTGACGCCCTGATGATATTGCTTGGCAGTCGAGTCCGGTGCGGCGCTTTCCACCAGTCTTTCTGGTAGATCGTCGACAGTGATCAGCTCTGATGCGCCCAACACGACGGCCCGCTCAATGGTATTTTCCAGTTCACGCACATTCCCAGGCCAATCGTACTGTTGCAGCGCCGCGCGCGCGTCTTCTGAAATGCCCCGCACTTTGCGCTTACATTTCCTGCTGAAGATCGATACAAAGTAACTAGCCAGCAACGAAATATCTTCACGACGGTCGCGAAGCGGCGGCATGACAATTGACACGACGTTCAGCCGGTAATAAAGATCCGCGCGAAACTTGTTCGCTTTGATCGCCACCCCCAAATCCTGATTCGTCGCAGTGATTATTCTCACATCGATCTTGATCGGGCGGGTGCCGCCTACTCGCTCGAACTCTCGCTCCTGCAATACGCGCAGCAACTTTACTTGCATCAGCGGAGTTAGTTCAGCCACTTCGTCGAGAAACACCGTCCCACCGTCAGCAATTTCAAGTTTGCCTCGCTTCTGAGCAATCGCTCCGGTGAATGCTCCCTTTTCATGCCCGAACAGTTCGCTTTCGATCAGCGTCTCAGTCAGCGTGGCGCAATTAATCGCCACAAAGGGTTTTGTCGTTCGCGAGCTGTTTGAATGAATCGCACGCGCAGCCAATTCTTTGCCGGTGCCGCTCTCGCCGCGAATCAAAACGGTCGAATCAGCGGGCGCGACTTTGGCGATGAATTGAAAGATGGCCCGCAGCGGTTCGCTCTGGCCGACCAGTTGGTGTTTGATATTAAGCTCGTGCTGAAGCCTTTGATTCTCATCTGCGAGCGACGCAACCTGCCGCGCATTCAAAAACGCCATCGCGGCAATGCCGGCGATCGCCGTCAGCAACTGTAGATCGTGTTCGTCGAATCGCGCCGTTGTGTCGCTCGTGTCGAGATAGATCACTCCCACCGTTTGATTCAGAACCACCATCGGCACGCACAGGACCGAACAGACATTAGCTTCAGCGAGGCTCGCCCGCGCTGACAACGATTTGTCGTCGAATAGATCGTTGCTCAAGAGCGCGACGCCTTCGCGCAGGACCTGTCGAGTGATGCTCCGGCTGGGTCTGAGAGAATTATCCGGGCCACTGTGTTTGGTCCAGCCGGTGACCGAGCCAGTCTCCGGGCTGTTTCGATCGCAGAGGACGATCGCCGCCCTCTCCGCGGAAATTACTTCACGCACCGCGTCGAGCAGATATGTTTGCAATTCCGCGAGGTCCGCAATCGCTCCGATCGAGTTGCTGATTTTCAGCAGCGTGGCGAGATCGCGGCCGACGCGATCGGATTTTGGCAGTTCGGCCGCGATCGTGTCGGGACGCAAGTAGAGCGCGTCCTCGTGTCGCAGCCGCACTGTGGATCGCGTGATCAAATCCTGTTCACCGATTTGCGTAGGAAGAGTTGTTCCCGCTTCCGCTTCATGAGTCAGGAACAGCAGCAGCAGGTCTCCCAGAGCAATCTGGTCGCCATGCGCGAGCGTGTGCTCATGAACCGGCACGCCGTTGACGAAAGTGCCGTTGTAACTTTCGAGATCGAGGATCGTGAACTCGGAGTTTTCGCTCCCGCCTGCGCTGGCATCGTTGCTGGTTTGATTACCGGGCTGCGGTTCTGTCGCTGGCTGAATCAGTTTGCGTCGAATCAGGCAGTGCCGCCGGGAAACTGAAGAATCATTCAGACGGATTGAATTTGAAGCTTCTCGGCCGATCGAAACCTCATCCGCGGTCAGGCCAAATGTCGTGCCTTTGAGGTTGCCGGAAATCGCTATGAGGTGGGGCGCCATCGCGCCGAAAGCATATCAGAAATGATAGTGAAGCTAACAAAACGGATATGTTTCCCCGGGGTAATCACAAATCGATCGAAACGAAGTGCTGCGAATCTTCTGGCGAATGCGAGGATTTGTTAACTGTGAACCAGCAACGCAGGTGCGGCACGACGCTCGCTCTTACACAAGAGCGAATCGAGGAAAAAACCATGAATACCCGAACCTTACGTCAAGCTTTGTTGGTCATCACAGTAGCCGTCATCTTCGGCGCCGGTTACCGGTGTCACGCGCAAGTCTATGGTCCGGTGCAAGGCGCAAGAATCCCGGATTTTGTGTCGATTGCCGCCGGCCAGGAGTGTCCCAACTGGTGTTGGGCAGCTAGCGTGGAGATGGTCGCAAAATCGCAGGGCATCGAACTGCCACAAAAACTGGTCGTGCAAAAAATTTACGGTCCCACGCTTCCTTGTCTGCCTTCGGGAAATATCGAAACGATTCTCGCAGCAATTCGTGGAGTCTATCGACGCGACGATGGTTCGACAATTGCCATCCAGGCGCGGGCCTTCTACGGCAATCAAGGGTACGCCGGGCCTCTAATTCAATCGATTCAGTCGGGCCGTCCTTTCATTTTTCTGACTCGTACACATGCGATGGTCGCCGTCGGCGTTCATTGGGCAGATGTTCTTAACAACTGGGGACAGCCGACCGGCTACGTGCAGATTCGGGACATTGAACTGATCGATCCGTTCTTCACGTTTGGCGCGCAGGAGTTCAATACGTTTCCGATTAACGGGTACACGGTTAATCAAATCTCTGGCGCAATCGAAATTCAGAGCATCGAGCTGACGGAACCGGAAAGCGATCCGGATGCTGACGATGATTGCTGCCGAACGTCGGCTGCTTCTAACCGAGTCGACGAATTTGGTTGCGACATGAGCGATTGAGTTTGTCACTGTCGTGTTGAGCGAACGTTGTATTTGATAGACGGGGGGCGAGCACAAACTAGCGCCGCGCCCGGAAAGGAAGAAAGAAATGTCGAAAACAATTTTGGCCACAATCCTATCGTTTCTAGTTTTGGCGACGGTCATCGGGTTCGACATTAACCGGCCACACCGAGCGTTGACTGGGCGAGATCGACACCGAACGAACGTGCGGCACACGGTAAGAGTGTCGGCAGCGTTGCCGATTCTTGAACCGAGACCTTTGCAGCAACGCGCTTGAATCCAGGATTCACAATCATGATCAGTTACCACTCGACAAACAGAATCGTGGGCGAACGTCGCATCGTGCGGCTGATTTTCTTCTGCGCTTTCGCGTTTCTGGCGCTGTGCCTGCCTAATTCGGCGTTCGCCCAGGACGAAGACAAGTTCCCGGTCACGGATTGTCGCGGGCAGTCTGCCGGCATTTGCCTGAAAGGTGAGTGCACCTGCGATGAGTGGCAGATCAAGTTGTACAAGAAGGACGGGAGAGAATGGGGCTTGATTACCGGCAAGACGCTCGAGTCAGTTCAGCGTCAGCTAAAGAAGAACCAGGATTTCGACGTGCAGTATGCCCGGTTCTTCAACGGCGCCGTTGACGATTGGCCAATGAATTATCAGCGGCCCGGCAAGCCCACCTGCAAAGTCGCGTGTGACAGTGGCGGTGGACGAACTTTGGCGCGCGATGACGATGCTGATCGAAAAGATGAAATTGAGCAGGCTGCTGATGATCTTCAGCAGAAAATGATCGATGAGATCAAGAGGGTCTCGAAGGCTCTCTACAAAGTCGAAAAGAAAGTCGGTAACCCGTATCGTGCGGTTGGTTTCGTCCTGAAGGACTATGCCAACACTTTGAAGGGCGTTTTCAAGAAGCAAAAGGAACTGCGGGCAAAACTGGCGGACACTTCGGCAACAATGACCGCAACCATGTCGGATATCGAGTCGGTTTATGGGGAGATGCAAACCGCCGACGCGAGTGCTCAGAGTGCCTACCAGAATCTTCCGAGCAACGCGCGCGGTGTTCTCGAAAATGGCGACGTAGCTGAAACCGGCGGCGCCTGGAACAATCAGCGTGTGCGCGACTTTGATAATTCCGTCACGCTGCAAACGGTCGATTTCAATCAGAATCAAATTACTGTCACGCTTACTTCGGAATCCAACGCGAGCAGTCGCGTCACCTACAACCTGCGCGCGAGCGACGTTATGCCGGACACAATCTCAGTCCAGCCGACTGACGCGGCCGATCGTTGGATGGTGACGCTGCGCACGAACGGCAGAACGATTACGAAGCGAACAGAAAGAGATACAGGCGCGTTGACCGACAACGTGTCGAAGATGACCCTTTTCTTCAGCAACGAAGCGGCGGCGCGAGCTGCCGCTGACGCGCTGAGGTCGAATCAGTGAAGTTCTTAATTTATCCGGCTGAAAATAGCGCCGGCGAAAAACAAGGAGAAAAAAATGTCGAAAACAATCGGAGCAACATTCTTGTCATTGATCGTCACGGCCGCCGCGGTGGTCTTCGCGTTGAACTCGCTGTCGAAGCCTGTAGTGACGCAGGCTGCCACGGTTGCGCCTGTCGCAGTCAGCGAATCAGTTCGTGAAACTGCGGCAATTCAAAGCTTCACTTACAACGGCAGGCACAGCGACTGGGTGCGCAAGCTGCTTGCGCGTGTCGGTAGCTGGCGATGCCCATCGAACGCCTCTGACAGCGGCGCGCCGCCATCAGTCAAAGCGGAAGAGTGCACTCGGGACACATATGTGGCCGCGGCAGTGCTCTACGCTTGGGCGGCCGAATGCTACGCGCGGCAGGAAGAAGATTCGAAAGCTGGTGATGCCGCCGATCAGATGTTCGAGAACTTGAAGAACGCAAAAAGCCTGTGCAGCGACGCACCGAGCATCGGCCCTGCGCGCGACTGTGACACGTTGCGGATCTTCGGTTGCGACGAGGCGTTGTAAGCCCTCGGGTTGAAAGCGACAGCCGGTTCGCCGGTACGGCTCGCAGACATCCTTCGCCGGCAAAGACAGTTAGACAAATAAGACAACATCCCAAAGGAGAAAACAGATGGCTGAAGAACTAAAACTCACAAATGAAGAAACTGCTGCCCTCAGTAGCATTAATACGGAACTCGCGGGAGTATCCGGTCGAGTGGCGACGCTCGCCGCAACCGAAGGTGGTATCGGTGAGCTGTGCGATGAGTATCATAAAATCAGAGAATGGTTGCTGATTCTGATCAAGATCGTCAGGAAGATTCCGAAGTACGGCGAAACAATTGCTAAGGTGCTGGAATTCCTGATGGGCATCGCTGATGCGGTTTGCCCGGTGCAGGCATAAGTGCTTACCGAGTTTGGCGCCGTCGGCGATTCAGCCGCCGGCGCCCACTGCGAACTGAGCGTCGATTGAAATATTGGAGGTAGCGAACGGAGCAGCGCTGGACTATGAAACAAAATCCTTTACAGCAAGGACGAACTTCAATAGGCTAGCGCCATTTTCGAGCCCAATCAAGAGAAGGAGAGCATCATGAAAAAAACTTCACGCCGCACATTTGGAAGGCAACTAGGGACCGCAATTGCAGCTTTGCCGCTCGTGCCCGCCATTGTTGAAGCCCGAGATGACCAAAAGCCAATGCCACCAAGTCAGAAGGCTAAACCGAAGTTTCTGAGCGAGCACAACACACCACCCCCGGGCGACTTGATGGGCGGCTCGCTGGTCTTCGAAGCCTACACCGCCAAAAACGACTGGGACACAGACGGTGGTGCAAGCGGCGGCAGGCGTAAGTGGAGTGTAAAACCGTTGCCTTACGGAAATGGAACGTCACCCGCCAATATCTACCTGGCTCACCTCAAGCTTATTGATGGGGCCGGCGAAATGCTCTTCCATTTCGATAACGACAGCACAGGGGATCACGCCACACCGATTCGCATTACTGCCACACTCGAGAAACTTGGTATGCCTTTTGGCGATCTTCAGATCACCACCGCGGGAAATCACTTCGAAGTCGACGTGCCGGACACGAAGCGGATCAAAAAGAAAGCAAACGATCCGCCATCGAATAAGTTGCGCCAACGAGTGCGGTACATGCACGAGACCGGCGCCAATCCCGATGAATGCGATTGGGTTGGACTGAAGATAATGAAGGGTGCGGTGGAACTTCTGAACATTCCGAACCTGACTGCGTTGCCAGGATATGACGAAAGCATGAGATTGTTGTTCTGGTGGGAGAATATCTGAACCTAAGTCCAGTCTATTGCGCCGAAGCCGTCAGTCCATCCATCTGTTCGCGCCGGAGACGAACATCGGCTCTCGCAGTGTAAGAATCAAACCCTTCGCCTCGCCACTTGGACTGAAGGCCATCAAGAAGGGCACGCGCACGGGAGCACTGTTGTTGTGAACTTGGGCCGTCGTGCAGTTGTTGGCTGGCTCGGGCCGCAATTAACCACGCTTGCCATTCTGACTCATCCCGATGACGATTTGCGAATTCCTTTTGCGCAATCAAGGCGGCCTCCAAGGCTTCCTTCGATTTGTGGTTTTCCAGCAGCGCCTCTGCGAGAGCCAAATTTGTTTCCGCGTCGGCATGATCCGCGCTTGAAACTAGGGCAACTGCCTCCTGACACAGTTTGAGTCCCGCCAAAGAACCTGAAAGGACTTCAGTCAAACACAGAGTCGACTTGATTGAGGCTTCCGTGTTTGTGCTCCTATTGTTTCCCGTCATCACAGCCAGCGCTTCTCGGCCCTTCGCTTTCGCTTGGGCGAAGTCTCGTCCGCTTAGAGCCATCTGCGCTCGAATTAGATAAGCCCACGCCGTCCAGATCGCTCTGTACTTATTGTCGGCACTTATTTTTTCCAGCACCGGCATTAATTGATCGAGCGTCGCGTTTGCTTCGTTATAGCGTCCAAGCCGCGCCAACATGTCACCGCGATTCAGTAAAGCGAAGGCGGTGTTCAGCGAATTATCAAGTGTCTTGTTTAGTTCATAGCTTTCGGTGAATCGGACAAGTGCTTGGGGATAGAAATCCTGTTTTGACAAGGCTGCCGCGACTTCAGCCTGCGAGCGCGCAAGCTGGCCAGGATCTTCCACCTGCTTCGCAAGTTGAAGTTGTTCGTCGAGTGTTTTCAATGCACCTTCAAAATCGCCGCGAAGCAGTTGGACCCGCCCGGTCATGATCATGCAGCGCGACAGCTCACGCCGAAAGCTGCCACCACGGTAGAACCCGAGTGCTTGCTCAATAAAAGGCGCGCCTTTGTCTGCGAGTTCCTGTTGAATGTAAATGCTGCCGAGCAGGAGATTCGCGCGGGCTTCACTACGCTTTTCTCTGTAGCGTTGCGCGAATTCCAGACCTTGCCGAGCGTATCGTTCCGCATCCTCAAATGATCGGCGCAGAAGCAGCGCGTTACTAAAATCCAGAATTCCCTCTGTCGCTAAATTTTCCATCTCGTTCGCACGAGCGACGTCAATTGCCTGGGTTACGAGCTGCTGCGCTTGCGCCGTGTCGCCTGACGAATACGCAATACTGCCGAGTAGTAGCAGCGCGCGCACTTGCTGATACTTGTTGTCTGCAATCTTTGCGATATCAAAGGAACTTTGTGCCTCAGCTCGCGCTTCAGTCACCTTGCTCATCTGTCCAAGAAGGAAGCCCCGCTGATACGCAACCTCAGCGCGCCCTTCGAAGTTTTGCGCATCGTCGAAAAGACCATTTGCTCGGTCAAACGCGGCGGCCGACTTCGGCATGTCTTGTTTTCTGCCGTAGAGCACGCCGAGCTTTAGCGGCGCGGCCGGGTTGCTGGCATTGAGCTGCGCAGCCTTCTCGTACGCCGCGATTGCTTTGTCGGTCTCATCATTATTTTCGTAAGCCCTCCCAAGATCGATGGTCGCATCAGCGTCGTTCGTCTTTGTGTGGGAGATGCCTTCGTATGCTTTGATCGCCGCGCTAAGGTCGCGTGTCACCGTTGCTGTAATACCGTCAAAATACAAAGCGTCCACGGTCTCAAACACTGACCGCTCGGGAACGAGGCGATTGGCAATCAGCATTTGGTCTTTAGCCTTATCTGAATAATCGAGTTCGGTGTACGCCTCGGCGAGACGCGCGTGCGCGAGGGCAAATTCCGGATCCGCAGCGACCGCGCGTTCGAGCAGCTTGCTTGCCTTGTAGGCCGTGCCTTCATGCATCGCGGTCACGCCTTTGTCGTAAAGTTGCAGCGCCTCGGGTTTGGGCGGATGGATGGTTGGCCGCGTTAATCGCCACACGCCGAATGCGATAACAGCAAGTAAAAGTACGCCGCCGGCAACATACCCAATCGACAACCTAGGCCGGCGGAAGATATCTGACAGAGTAGCGAGCGCTCCAGTCGGATGCGTTCCACCGGCGGGCGCGATCATGCGCGTGACGGTGCGATCCAGTCCGAGGATGCTCGAGTGGGCGCTGTCCAAGTCGCCGATCATTTGTTCAGCGGTTTGGTAGCGAGCGTCCGGTTTTTTCGCCAGCGCCTTCTGCACGATCTCATCAAGTTCTTCGGGTACGTCAGGATTAAATTGCGAAGGTGGCGGCGGATCTTCGCGGATGATTCGCGCGCAAATCTCGACGGGGCTACCGCTATCGAAGGCCGGTTTGCCGGCGATGCATTCGTAAAGCAGGCTGCCCAACGCAAACAGATCGCTGCGCGCGTCGACGTCGATGCCCAATGCCTGCTCAGGCGACAAGTACAGGGGCGTGCCGACGATCATGCCTTCGCGCGTTTGCGTGTTCAGAAGTGTTCGCTGTTCAGTGTCGACCAAATTGATAGGGCCGGGATCGAGCTGCTTCGCCAAACCGAAGTCGAGCACCTTTACGTTGCCACGCTCGTTAATCATCACGTTCGAAGGCTTGATGTCCCGGTGGATGATGCCTTGATCATGGGCTTCTCCAAGCGCTTCGGCCACCTGCTTGATTATTTCAATCGATCGAGGAATCGTCAGCGCCTCTTTGTGCATCATGTCGCTGAGAGTCTTGCCCTTGATCAGTTCCATGACGATGTAAGGGTCGCCTTCGTCCGTCTCGCCGTAGTCGTAAATGTGAGCGATGTGTGGGTGCGAGAGAGCCGAGACCGCGCGTGCTTCGCGCAGAAACCGCGCGCGGAATTGTTTGTTGTCACCACTGCGCGCCGTCAGCGTCTTGAATGCGACGCGCCGCCCGAGCAGCGTATCCTCAGCGATGTAAACGACGCCCATGCCGCCCTCGCCGAGCTTTTCAACAATTCGATAATGAGATACGGTGCGACCGATCATGGGACAAGATTGCTAGTGACCCTGAGAGAAAAAACTTAATTAGCGCCGGAGTCAGAACGTCAGGGCGGCCTTACGATTAAGCAGCGCGCATTTTCGCTCGAAGTCGTAAGAGATTCAAGAGAAAAACAGAATCCACCATGAAGCCAGGCGGAATGCCGTTCGCCTAACTCTGTGATTGAGGGGAAGGATGTCGAAAGAGATGATCAGAAAATTGAAATCAGGCAAATACCGTCTGTACTCGCGGAAGAAGGATCCGAAGACCGGCAAGCGCCGCAACCTGGGCACGTTCGATACGAAAGAAGCGGCCAAGAAACAGGAGCGCGCGGTGCAATATTTCAAGCGGCATTGACGTGGCACGGACTTCAGTCTGTGGCTCGTTAGCTGGTGCCGAAATCGCAGACTGAAGTCTGCGCCACGAACGCACGCTTCACAGACTAAAGTCTGTGCCACTGGTTCGGTTGGAAATCGTATGCTTAAATGTTCGACGAAACATTTGCATGGCTGATTTTCTCTCGCAACTCAATCCACAGCAGCGCGAAGCAGTGACGACCGGCGATGGTCCGCTGCTGATTTTGGCGGGCGCAGGCTCCGGCAAGACCCGCGTCATTGCGCACCGCATCGCTTACTTGATTGCCGAACGGGGCGTCTGGCCGCGGAACATTCTCGCGGTGACATTCACGAATAAGGCGGCCGAAGAGATGCGCAATCGCGTAAGCAGGCTTATCGAAGGACTGGAGATCGGCAGCGCGCCGTTAATCTCAACTTTTCACAGTCTGTGCGTGCGGATTCTGCGTCGCGACATTGAGGCGCTAAACGCCGGCTATACACGGTCGTTCACTATTTACGATCAGGATGACACGGTGCGGCTGACGCGAAACTGCATTCGCGATCTCGGGATGGACGATAAGCAGTTAGCTCCACGGTCAGTTCAGGCGGCGATCAGCGCCGCAAAGAATCGCGGCGAAGATGCTGACGCTTTTTCGGCGAAGGCGCAGTATGTTGATGAGCGCCGCGCATCGATCGCGCGAGTCTTTCAGCTTTACGAAGAGCGTCTTCACAAGAACAACGCCCTCGATTTTGACGACCTGTTGATTAAGACGGTGCGGTTGCTGCGCGATGTGCCTGAGGTCCGCGAGCGCTACAACGATCGGTTCCGATATTTATTAGTCGATGAGTATCAAGACACGAACCAGTTGCAGTTCGCTTTGATTCGGCTGCTGACGGAAAAGCAACAGAACATCTGTGTCGTGGGCGATCCCGACCAATCGATTTACCGCTGGCGCGGCGCCGACATCACGAACATTCTCAAATTCGAAGAGCATTTCCCGTCGGCGAAAGTCATTCGTCTGGAAGAGAACTACCGTTCGACGCAAAACATCCTCGACCTCGCGAGTGGTGTTATCAAACACAACGTTGAGCGGAAAGAGAAAGCACTATGGACGCAGAATCCCTCCGGGGAAAAGATCCGCTATTACCAGGCGCTGGACGCGGAATCGGAAGCGCGTTTCGTCGCGGCGAAAATTGAAGAGCACCTGCGCATCGATCCTGACATGCGCGCCGCGGTGTTGTATCGCACTAACTCGCAGTCGCGTGTGTTTGAAGAAGCGATGCGCCGCGCGAGTCTTTCCTACAACATCGTCGGCGGCTTTTCGTTTTACGAACGAATGGAGGTGCGCGACATCATCGCGTATTTGAAGCTGGCGATGAATCCGCACGACTCGATCGCTTTGCAACGTGTCATTAACACGCCGCCACGTGGCATCGGCAAGATGACCCTCGACGAAATCGAGACGCGCGCGCGCGAATTCGGGATTTCGCACTGGCAGGCAATTTCGGATTTGATCGCGGACGAGCGAGCGTTGTCGCCACGCGCTGTCGCCGCGTTGGCAAATTTTCAGCGTGTCGTTAATGGACTCGCTGCGAAAGTTCAGACGGTGATTCAGAACGGCAAAGACAGCGACGCAGAATCGCGGTCAGACGGTCAGACGATCGAATCTGCTTCGCCCGTTTCCGATCTTGTCAAAGCGGCTATCCTTGACACTGGATACGAAAACGCTTTGAAGTCCGAGAATAGCGAAGAAGCCGAGGCACGTCTCGAAAACCTACAGGAGTTGGTTAATGCCGCCGTCGATTATGACGAGCAGGGCGCGGAGGGCCTGCGCGACTTCATCGACCATTCCGCGTTGGTGGCGGACACCGATCAATACAAGGCGGACGTGACGGTCACGTTGATGACGGCGCACTCGGCCAAGGGTCTGGAGTTCCCGCTCGTGTTCGTTGTCGGATTGGAGGACGGCTTGTTTCCGCACTCTCGCTCCTTAAGCGACTCGTCTGACATCGAGGAAGAGCGCCGCCTTTGCTACGTGGCGATGACGCGCGCTGAACGCTTTCTGTACGTGACGCATGCAGTAAAGCGCCGCGTATACGGCGAGGAACTCGCGTCGGAACCTTCTCAGTTTCTAAACGAGATGCCTCTCGAGCTGATTCACGATCTGTCTCATGGCCGGTCATGGCTGTCATTCGCGCGTGGCTCGACCGCGGTCGAAGACGACGGCCAACTGAGCACTCACCGCGAGACCAAAGCTCGAGCGCGGTACGAGGGCAAGACCTACGACAGCGCCCAATCAATTGCCGACTTTTTTAAGAACCGCGCCGCCCGCCTGGGCCAGCCAGAGCGCCCGCCAACGGCCTCAGCCGCTTCCAGAAAATCTGAGCCAAGCGGCGCAGCGACAGACGCTTTGCCGGGCTCGTATGTTCGCCACGCCAAGTACGGGAGGGGCTTGGTTCTGCGCCGGGAGGGGTCCGGCGATCAAACCAAGTTGACCGTCAGTTTTCCCGGCTACGGCCAGAAAAAGCTGGTCGAGAAATACGCTGGGCTCGAAAAAGCGTAGGAAAACCTCCCATTCTCCTAAGCGCTTGAATTGAGGCCTCTGGCCGCAAGTCAGCGGCAAATTTTTTGCAATGAAATCGTACACTCCCAGACGCCCAGTTCGTTGGACATCACCGGATCGCTGTGCTAGCCTTTTGCCCGTCAATCAGCGAACCTCGCGCAAAACGGGTTCGCTTTCTTTTTGGTCTTTTCGGCTTTAAACAGCTTTAAAGTCATCGCCCGCTGGTGCGGGCGCACTGACGAATTCGGTCTTTTCAGCGCAGCGTCAGAGGATCTGAGCCCTAGCTTCGGCTTTAACGTCTTCAGTCTCCTAGTCGAAGGTCGAGTCCGATAGCCCCGACTCGCGCGCCCGCTGCTGAAAAGTTGGCATAAAACTTCGGACAGGAGAGCCCGACTTGATGAAGATATCCACAATTTTGGGAAGCGCCTTAGGTGTGCTTCTCGTCTTTTCAGTAATTTCCTACGCACAAGCTTTCATTCAAACCCAAGATGCTAAACGGGCGGTAACGCCGGAACCTGTCCTGGAAGTGGCTGGTCAGATACCTGAGACGGAATCGGCGGCGGCTTCGACGGAAAAGGCTGCTCAAGCGACCGCCGCGGGACTGCCCGCGACGTACTCGGCGACGGCTTACAGCCTGCGCGGACGAACCGCCAGTGGCCAGTATGTAACGCGAGGCCTGATTGCGGCCGACCCGCGCGTACTGCCATTGGGTACGCGGGTGCGGCTCGAAGCCGGCCCGTGGAGCGGCGAGTATCTTGTGGCTGACACCGGCGGCGCAATCAGAGGTCGCAAGATTGATATCTGGACGCCGTCAAGCCGTGAGGCGTTGCAGTTTGGCCGACGGCCGGTGAAAGTCACCGTGCTTTCATTTCCGGCTGCGCGCGCGAAGTCCATAGCGACTCGACGCCGTGCTGTTGTCAACGCCACTCCTGCGGTTGCGGCGGATTCTGCGGCGAAACAGGAGAAGTAACTGGATCAAGTCTGACGTAATTCAAACGAGTTAGGAAATGAGTTTCGATCTTTCAGCGGGAGCAATCCCGCTTTTCTTTTTTGTCTCGGCAACAGTTAAGATGCTGCGGTGATTTCCAACGCACTTTGCGCAGCGCGTCTGGTTGAAGTCTGGCGCGGACCGATTGTCGAATCGCTTCACCGTGGCCATCTGATCGCGGTTGATGGCGCAGGAAAAACGCTCACCGCGTTAGGTGCGCCGGAAACCGTCACGTTCATTCGTTCGTCTGGAAAACCTTTCCAAGCAATTCCGCTAATCGCTTCAGGCGCCGCGGACCGTTTCGGTTTAACTGAAAAAGAGATTGCGATCGCTTGTGGCTCGCACAGCGGCGAAGCAATTCATGTGGAGACGGTCCAATCGATACTAAACAAAACTGGTTTGGACGCAGGTGCGCTCAAGTGCGGAGTGCACGAACCGTTCAGCGCGGAAGTCGCACGCGAACTGGCCAGGAACCAGCAGCCACCCAGCGTTCTGCAAAACAACTGTTCCGGAAAGCACGCGGGGATGTTAGCGCTGGCGAAGCATCTCGGCGCTCCGACAGAGGATTACGACCAACTCGACAATCCAGTTCAACAGCACATCCTGCGCACTGTTTCGGAATTTTCTGGCGTTCCAACCGAAGCCATCGCGATTGGTGTTGACGGCTGTGGCGTGCCTGTTTTTGGAATTCCGGTGCGCGCGATGGCGCTTATGTACGCGCGACTCGTCCACCCGCCGGCCGATTTCGACGCACCGGTCAAAGACGCTTCCCGTCGTGTTGTGAATGCGATGATCAGATTTCCAGAGATGGTCGGCGGCTCGAAAGATCGTCTGGACACTGAGCTGATTCGAGCGGCAAGCGGCAAACTAATTTCGAAGATTGGCGCCGAAGGTGTCTACACCGTGGGCGTCCTGCCGTGCGACGAGTGGCCGGCAGGGATTGGGTTCGCGCTGAAACTTGAGGATGGCGATGACCATCGCGCGCGACCGCCAGCGGTCATCGAAGCTTTGCGCCAACTTCGAGTGTTACACGACAACGAAATTAGTTCGCTCGCGTCGTACGCCCCGACGCCGATCACCAATCGTCGCGGTGAACACGTCGGCGAAGCGCGTGCCGCATTTTCCCTCGACCTCAATAGCAGCTAATGACGCCTTCCGCCAAACCGAATGAGCCTGTTCGGCTGCGCGACTCGGCCGGCCGCATCGACTACGATTCCATTCCCGACGTGATTCAGTGGTTTCTGGACTATGACGAGCGCGTCGCCGTTATCAAACATCCGAAAATTGAGGAGCTGTTTCAATGGAAGCAGCAACAAAGCCGCGACGCCGGCGAAGAAGTCTTCAATTTCAGCCGTGCCGAGGATCGACTGGCCATCGGCATCATTCAATCAGTGGCGCACAACCCCACCGAGGAAGCCTTGCACCAATGGATTGCCCAGCTTTTGAATGCGCTCAATACCGCATCGAAGGCAACCGAAGAACTGGCGCAAGCGTATACGCTGGAAATGAGTGGCGCATCGGTAGTGAGCGAGTCGAAGAAGATTCCCAGCGCGTCCGCGCGCGACGATTTCCTGATTAACTGTTGGGTTGAGACGCTCTGCACTGCCGAGATTCGCGTGCTCGGCTGGCTTTATCGAGAGTTCTATCAGCGCCCGTTTCACCCGAATAATT
Organism: Pyrinomonadaceae bacterium; assembly: GCA_036505595.1. Lineage (GTDB taxonomy): Bacteria > Acidobacteriota > Blastocatellia > Pyrinomonadales > Pyrinomonadaceae > UBA11740. The sequence goes on along the minus strand of DASXTE010000114.1, from coordinate 2,027 downwards.
TTTAGGAACACGACCATCGATCCGATCACGTTCAAAATTCTGATCAGTATCGCCATCATCGTGATCGCCACGGTGCACGGTTACGGCGCGGCGTGGTTGGCGATTTGGATGCTGTTTCATCCGTACCAGCCGGTCAAAGTTTTTGGCATTACCGTCTGGCCGCAGGGAATGATTCCGCGACATCGCGAACGGCTCGCGCAGTCGATCGGAAATGCCGTCGGCAATGAACTCGTTTCGCAGGAGACGGTCTTCAATGCTCTGTTCGAGACCGGATTCTTCAGCCGCAAAGTCGAAGGCTTTGTGAATTCGTACACGACGGAATTGCTTTCGACCGTCTATCCCTCGCTGATCGAAGCGCTTCCGACAGGCGCGCGCGCGCCGGTGCTCGACACGATTGCGGCTTTGCAGTACCGGCTGGCGGAGCACATTGCGTCGGTTTTGAAAAGCGAGCAGACCTCGGATGCGATTGAGAAATTTGTCGATCGGCAGGTTGATAAGGTCCTTGCGCAACGGCTGAATGAAACCGTTAGCGAGCAAACATTCGCGCAGATTCTGAAGTTCGCGGAAGATCGATTTCACGATCTGGTCAACGACGAAAACTTTGAAAGGAACGTCAGCCAGTTTGTCAGCGACCGCCTCGGCGATCTCGCCGGCACGCATGCGACGCTGGCTGAGATGTTTACGCCGGAGACGGTAGCGCTCGTCAAGGACCGAATCGTTCAGCAGGTGAAGCCGATCGCGGACCACCTCGCGGACATTGTCACCAGTCCCACCACGCGCAATCAGATTGGCGGCCTGATAAAGCGAGAAGTGGACGACTACTATCGCGATCTTTCGTTCTTCAAAAAGATTTTCATTTCACGCGAGCGCATCTATCGCGAAGTCGACGATCTGGTTCACGCAACCATGCCACGGCGCGTCGACGAGTACTTGCGCGGTCCGGCATTCGCAAACGAAGCGACGATCTTTCTGAATGCTACGGTCGACAACTTTATGTCGCGGCCGTTAAGCGAGCTCGTCGGACAAGTTTCTTCAGAGCGTTTCGAGGCGATCCGGCGCGAAGCGGGCGCGCGCTTCGTGGCGATGGCGCGGAGTCCGGAGCTGGGCAAATCCGTTTCCGGTTATCTGACCGACGCGGTCGAGCGTTTGCGGCCACAGACTTTGCGCGAGCTGCTGGAGACTCTAAATCCGGATTCGGCGCCGCGCGTGAAGAGTTTCCTCACAAACAGCCTCCTGACTGTGCTCGCACGCGATGACACGGCGAGCACAATCAATGCGATTCTCAGCTCGCAAATCGAGCGCTTTCTGGTCGCGCCGATTGGCCGGCTTGCCGATCACATGCCGGAAGGAGCGATCGAGAAAGCGAGTTCAGCACTTACCGAGAAAATTACTGCGGCGGCGCGCGAACGATTGCCCACCGCTATCGCTGAGTTTGATGTGGGCGGCTTAGTGCGAAAGAAAGTTTCGGAATATCCGCTCGACAAGTTGGAAGAACTTGTGCTGATGGTTGCGGAGCATCATTTGAAAACAATCGAGCTGTTCGGCGCGATCATTGGTTTCTGGATCGGCGTGGCCCAGGTGATCTATTTTTGGTTTACGTACGTGCCGAAATAATAATGCAACGCAAGCTGTTGGCTTGCACTCGCAAGTTAACAACTTGCGCTACTATAAATTTTTCAGTTGACAATCATCACGATAGATTAAACAATTGCATTCGTCGAAAGGAGTCACGCCCGAATGACCTACGTTGTGGTGGAAATGTGCGTTGATTGCAAGTACACCGATTGTGCTGCTGTTTGTCCCGTCGAAGCTTTTCACGAATTGCCGGATCGTCTTTACATCAACGCTGACACCTGCATCGATTGCGACGCATGCGTTCCTGAATGTCCCGTCGAAGCGATCTTCGCCGACAACAACGTGCCTGAGCAATATCAACACTGGACACAGATTAATATCGACGAAGCGCCGAACTATCCCGTCATCAGCCAGAAGATTCCGGCGTTGCACGGCCCCAATTGCAGCGGTCC
>DASXTE010000113.1:0-12891 GCA_036505595.1 Pyrinomonadaceae bacterium | reverse complement strand
TGGCTGACGTACGGATCGCTCGATGAAGACAGCGCCACCGCGCCCGGGCAATTGACCGCGCGAGAACCGCGCGAGCTTTACCGAATCGATCGCATCGATCAGCAAACGGAAATTATGGGACTAGTTGGCCGCCCGGTTGGCCATTCGATCTCGCCGCATCTTCACAACGCCGCATTCGCGAAAGCGAACCTTAATGCGGTGTTTGTCCCGTTCGAAGTAAACGATATCGATGCATTTATCCAGCGGATGGTGCGACCGAGTTTGCGCGAGATCGAATGGAATCTTCGCGGATTGAGTGTGACCGCTCCGCATAAATCCGCGGTGATGGGACATCTGGATTGGATCGAACCGGCCGCGAAGGAAATTGGCGCCGTGAACACGATTGTATTCTCGGGCGGTCAGCTTCACGGGTACAACACTGACGCGGGCGGATTTATCACGCCGCTACGCTCGCGCATCGCGTCGCTCGAAAGCCTTCGCTGTGCAGTGATTGGTACTGGCGGCGCGGCGCGGGCCGTGGTGTGGGCGCTGAGAAACTGCGGGGCTGATGCCGCCGTGTTCGCCCGCGATTGTGACCGGGCAAAGGCGTTCAGCGAGCAGTTTAAGATTGCGTGTCGCGACTTAGCGGCTGCGGATTTTCATGGGTTCGACGTAGTCATCAACGCAACTCCGCTGGGCACGCGCGGCGAAGGCGAAGCCGAAACGGCGGCCGTCGCTGAAAAGCTTCGCGGGGTGCGATTGGCTTACGATCTCGTTTACAATCCGCTTGAGACGCGATTCATGCGCGAAGCGCGCGCCGCGGGTTGCGAGACAATCGGCGGCCTTGAGATGTTAATCGCGCAAGCAGTCGAGCAGTTCCGTCTCTGGACAGGGAAGACGCCCGACATCGAAGCGATGCGCGCCGCCGCAGAACGAGCGCTAAAACGTTCAGTCCACGCGCACACCTGAATTGCAGGTTGCAGTCGGAAACTTGAATGGCAACGAATTCCAATTCGCAAGAGCGTTACAGCCGCCAGATTCTGTTCGGCGGGATCGGACGAGAAGGTCAGCAAAGGCTGCTGAATTCTTGTGCGGTAATCATCGGCTGCGGCGCGCTCGGTTCGGCACAGGCCGAGGCGCTGGCGCGCGCGGGAGTGGGGAAGTTGCGCATCCTCGATCGCGATTTTGTCGAAGCCTCAAACCTGCAAAGGCAGACGATGTTCACGGAAAGTGACGCGGCAGAGCGACTGCCGAAAGCGATCGCCTGCGCGAATCACATTGCCGAAATCAACAGCGATCTTGCCCTAGACCCAGAAATTGCTGACGTCAACCATTCAAACATCGAAGGGTTGATCGCGGATGCCGATGTCGTCCTTGACGGCACTGACAATTTCGCCACGCGATATCTAATCAATGACGCCTGCGTCAAGCACAAGAAAAATTGGATCTATGGCGCGGCCGTCGGATCGTACGGCGTGACGATGACGGTTCGCCCGCATGAAACGCCGTGCCTGCGCTGCATCTTTCCGGAAGCGCCGCCCGCGGCGAGTGCCCCCACGTGTGACACAGCCGGCGTCATCATGCCGATCATCAGCGTGGTCGCGGCCGTGCAGGTGGCCGAAGCTTTGAAGTTGCTGACCGGCGAGGTTGAGAGCCTGCACAACTCGCTAATGCAGTTTGACGTGTGGCGCAACGAGTGGCGAAAGATCTCGATCGGGAAACCGTTGGTAGACTGTCCGACGTGTGCGCTCGGTGAATACGAAACGTTGCATGCCGAAGCCCGAGACTTTGCCGCAGTCATGTGCGGCAGAAATGCAGTTCAGATTTCGCCGTCAGAGTCCGTGCACATCGATCTCGCGGCCTTACGTCAAAAACTTGAGCCGACAGGCGAGGTCAAGGCCAACGATTATTTGCTCCGCTTTCGCACCGGTGACTACGAGCTAACAGTTTTTCAGGACGCGCGGTCGATAATTAAGGGCACTGACGACATTGCCACCGCGCGGTCGCTCTATTCGAAATACATCGGTAATTGATTTCATCTCAGTCTCAGAACAGAACCATTTCAATGCGAAAAACTATTTTGACTTCATGCGCCGTGGCGCTCGTCCTGGCAAGTTTATGTCTTGCTTTTGTAACTGTGACCGTGCTCGCCGGCGAACCTGTCGTTTGGGAAATGAGTTCCCGCGCGGAGCTCTTGAAAGGCGAAGCGCGTGGCGTTTCGGTTACCGACAATGGCGTGCTCACGCTGGCGCCCAAATTGGACCAGGTGTTCGACACCGAACAGCCTTACATTTGGTCAATGGCCGCCGATGCAGCCGGCAACGTGTATCTCGGCACGGGCCATGACGGAAAACTGTTTCGCGTTACGCCGGACGGGAAAGGTGCGCTGCTTTACAAAGCATCGGAACTGGACGTGACGGCGCTGGCGATCGCCAAAGACGGCGCGATTTTCGCAGCGACCTCGCCTGACGGAAAAGTCTATCGTGTTACGCCTGACGGGAAGGCCGACGTTTATTTCGATCCGGGCGACAAATACATCTGGTCGCTCGCGGTGATGTCCGATGGGTCGCTCGCAGTCGGCGCCGGCGATAGTGGCAAGCTGTACCGCGTACGCTCTGCCGGCGCGAAACCTGAAGCTTCATTGCTGCTCAAGACGAATCAGACACACGTGATGTCGCTTGCAGTCACCAGGCAAGGGGATCTCATTGCGGGGACTGACCCGGGTGGATTGGTTCTGAAGGTTTCGGCCGATGGCAAAGCATTCGGACTATATGATTCGCCGGTGCGCGAAATCCACGCGCTATCAGTTGCGGATGACGGCACGATTTACGCTTTGGCGTTGAGTGACGCAGCTTCGACGGCAAAAGCGCAAGCTTCTTCCGGCGCCACAGCCGACGTCACGGTAACTGCTGGCGTGCAAGCGGACGAGTCAGGCGCCGCGGCTCAAGCTCAACCAACGCCACAAGGTCGCAGTCGCAACGATCTCACTAATGTGCGCAGCGCAGTTTTTCGTATCTCACCTGACGGCGGCAGTGACGTTGTGTGGAGTTCAACTTCAGTGACGGGCTTCGCCTTGTTCGCGACGCACGGTGGCGTTTTGCTCGGAACTTCAGACAAAGGCCGCATCTATTCGATTACGGATGACGGACGCGACACCCTTCTGCTGCAATCGCCGGAAGGTCAAATCTCAGCGATGGCAGTTCGTGGACTGGACGTTTACGTCGCTTCGAGCAATCAGGGAAAATTATTTCGTTATGGCGAGTCGGTGCAGCGCGAAGGCAGTTACGAATCGCCGGTACGCGACGCGAAACTGTCGTCAGCGTGGGGCCGAATTTGGTGGCGCGGGCAAGGCACGATCGAGTTGCAGACCCGCAGCGGCAACAGCGATAAACCCGACTCAACCTGGAGTGACTGGAGCGCCGGCTACAACGACGCCAACGGTTCGCAGATTACGAGCCCGAAAGCTCGCTTCATTCAATGGCGCGCTACCTTGCGCAGCGCCGCCGGTAATCGTGGCGCGCCGCCGCAACTCGAAGACGTAAGCATTGCGTACTTGTCGCGGAACGTTGCACCTGAGGTCTTGTCGATTACCGTGATGCCCCCCGGTGTCGCTTTGCAGCAGCAGCTTCAGATGCCGACGGATCCGAACATCGAATCTGCTGGACTCGATCCCACAATGTTCGGGATGGGCGTCCAGACGCCGCCGCGGCGCGTGTTTCAACGCGGCGCGCGTTCATTGCAGTGGCAGGCCGAAGATCGTAACGGTGACACGCTTGAGTACGCGGTCTACTACCGATCTTTGGGCGAGACGAATTTCCGTTTGCTGAAAGACCACCACCGCGACACCTTCTTCACCGTGGATGCGGCGAGCCTCGCTGATGGTCGCTACGTTTTCAAGGTGGTCGCATCGGACGCGTTGGACAATCCAACGACCGCGTCAATGTCAGGCGAGCGCCTCAGTGACCCGGTCGATATCGACAACACGCCGCCGGTGGTTCGGTCTGTAGGCAATGCATCCGTTACGGGCGACCGCGTCCGCGCAAGCTTCGAGGTTGAGGACGCCACCGGGCGAATCAAGCGAGCGGACGTCAGTGTTGATGGTGGCGCTTGGCGGGAAGTATTTCCCGAAGATGGCATCGCCGACAGCCAACGCGAACGGTACTCGCTGGAACTGCCCATCGACGGACCCGGAGAGCACACGATTTCGTTGCGAGCCTACGATAACAGCAATAACGCGGGGACAGTGAGCGTCGTGGTTCGCAGGTAATCGCGTTGCACGATATCGTTCGCGCGACCGCCAAACAGTGCGAGAAAACAGCCTAAACCGACGAAATTGCGCGACGCCTGCGTGTCGGAATCTGCATCTAAACACCGCCAAAATGGTAAGGCCCATGCATTTTGAGCTAATCTGTCGCAGGATGAATCAAGTTTGGCACCCATGTTGCTGAAATACAGGGCGCGCAAGCTCTCCGCCTCTCCCTCATGCGAATGAAATAGACGCGAGGAGGCGGCAAATCAGATGAAGTACCTAAGATCAATTCTGGTGGCGGTGTTAATCGGACTGACAGTTTCCGTCGGTGCATTTGCGCAACGCGGCGGTAATGATAACCGGCCACCGAAAGAGCAGCCGAGGGTTAAGGATAAGGACAAGGAAAAACCACCGCCGACCAACGGCAACCGGAATCGGCCGTAAGCGGGCGATTCTAATTAGCGTTTTTACCCGAGACCCGCTGCCAGTTCGCGGGTCTCACGCTTTGAAATGAGCAGGTTGAGCAAACAGATTTTTGGTCTGGTGGCCGTGGCCGCACTGGGACTGGCTTTCGCAACCGCCACGGCCCAACGCGGACGGGACGTTGATTCCCGCCTGGTCGCTCGCGCTGAACAAATTACCGGCGACCGTTTTCGCGTGGTCACCAGCACACCTCGCGGCGCGACCGTCGTAGCGCGCGCCACTCCCCGGACTGAAGTGCTTGACGCGATCGATTCTGGGCTCACGGAACTATTTGCGGTGGCGCGCCGACACGGCTATCGGAACCATTTGTCTTTCAGCGACTACACGGTGTTCATCGCGCGTCCGGATCGAACGACTGATTCCGCCCGGCATTACTCGCCGGACATCGCCGTAGGCGCAGGTCAGTACGCCGGCAGCGATTACGATCAGGGTGGATTCATTTACGCGGCGGGAATGGTACTGGCATTCAATCCGTCGGCGTTCATCATCGCCGAACATGATCGCGACTGGCAGCGAATTTCAAACGTTGTCAGATATGAAGGCGAACACCTCGTGCTCTACTACAACGACCGGCCTCTCTACGAACGCACCGCCGATCACAGTCGCGGCGGCGGCCACCCGATTCTTGAGTAAAGCAGATATCGTCGGGCTTGCGCTGACGCCCTCCATTGGTTCATCTTGTGAGCGATTACGAGTTACATTGGCTCGAAATCTCGACCGGACTCGCAATCCCTTTAGGACGGCTGGTTCGTATATTAGCTCTGACATCCGTGAATTAGCCTAAGTTGCTGCCCGAATCAACACAACTTACGGACGCAAATCTCCTGAATGCTATCGCCCGCCAGGACGAGCAGGCGTTAGCCTCGCTGTACGACCGTTATCGGCGAATCCTGTTTGGCCTGCTGATGCGCATGCTGCGCAGCCGCGAAGAAGCCGAAGATGTCTTGCAGGAAGTATTCTTGCAGGTCTGGAGGCAAGCGCCCGATTTTGACCCCCGGCGTGGCAGGCCGTTCACGTGGCTGGTCACCCTGGCCCGCAGCCGGGCGATCGATCGCCTTCGTCAATTGGGTTCGCGACAGCGGCTGGCCTCCTCGGCGATCGAGTTTGCGGGTGAGGGAATTTCTGATGCCGCAGAGAATACGTTTCGAGCCGAACAACGCCAGCTAGTCGCGGCCGCGCTGACCGAACTCTCGGAAGAGCAGCGGCGCACTTTGACGCTCGCTTACTTCGAGGGATTGACACAAGCTGAGATCGCTGAGCGCCTTCGCTCTCCTTTAGGAACCGTCAAAACACGCATGCGCTCTGGCATGATCAAATTGCGCGAACTGCTGAGTCAAAAGATGGAGAGTCGAGCGTTCTAGTTTGAGTCTAGAGAATAGATGACGCACCAGGATTATCAGGACATGCTGGCACTACACGCCTTGGCGGCTCTCGATGGGTCTGATTTGCGCGTGATGGAAGAGCATCTTGTTTCATGTGCGACGTGCCGTGAGGAACTAGAAAGTTGGCACGATACCGCCGGTGCGCTCGTCTATGCCGGCGAGTTGGTCGAGCCTTCTCCGCAAGTGCGCGAACGAATTCTCGAAGACATCCGCTCCGCTAAGAAGATCAGCGCAGCGTCGTCGAATGTCGTTCCGCTGAAATCAATTCCGCGGCAGGCGTTTTGGGTCTCGAGGTACGCCGCGATCGCCGCCTCGCTGGTTTTCGTTGCACTGATCGTTGGTTTGGTAATTCTGGGAGAGCAGAATCGTCGGGCAAATCGAGAACTTGCGAGGCTGTCGGCTCAATACGAACAGGCGCAACGGGATCGTGAGCGCAATCAGAAGCTGCTGGAGATTCTGAACTCGCCGGGTGCACGCGTTGCAGAGCTTGCTGGAACCAACGAGGCCCCGACAGCACACGCGGTGCTAACCTATGATGCGAAATCAGGTCAAGCGATTCTGATGACGAATGGACTTCCACCGGCGCCCGCCGGAAAGGCTTATCAACTTTGGTTCATAGTCGGCAATCTGCCGATGCCTGGCCGCGTGTTTGCAATTGAGCCGAACGGCACGGGCGTATCCTCCGATCAACTGCCGGTTGCGGCGCTAAAGACAGCGGGATTTGCGATCACTCAGGAAAGCGCCGGCGGCGCGACCTCTCCAACCGGTCCCATCCTGCTGCGCGGCTCTTCCTAGACCTTTGCTTCTCGTGAAGTACACGTAATGTCCAGGGGTGTGATCCGCAAGAGATGGGTTGATGGATCTGGAGTGAGCGCGGGCATTGGCAGAAGAGTTAAGTTGCTTGGTCAGCGTTTTCGCCAGGCGGCCGTCTTCGTGGCTTCGTGCAGACTGAAAAAGCAAATAGCAGTTACAGCCAACCTGCGAAACCGGTCTCATAGGCGTACGCAAGCCCAAACACGATACTCAAGAGGCTCGCCAATAGTTGCAGCGGAAAATGGGCGCCGGCCAACCTGCGGGACGTAAGTACAAACGGCAAACCAACCAGCCCGGACATTAACAGCATTCCGAGAATGGATCCGGCGCCGAAGATTCCCAGGTAGAGCAGACCGAGAGCCGGGGAATCAATTTGTGTCAGGACCAGCAAAGTAAGCGCCGCCGAACCAGCGAGACCGTGAACGGCGCCGACAATAGCTGGTTTGAATCCAATCCGCGCAACTCGGTGAGAATGGTCTTCAGCGAGCGGCAATTGGTTACCTTCGTGAAAATGAAAATGCGAGTGCGCCGATAGCTCGTGATCATGGCGATGAACATGGAAGTCTGCGCGCCCGCGTAGCGCTCTTCTAAATGCCATCACGCCCAGGGCAATAATCATCAGTGCGACCAGAAATTCCAGTCCGCTCGCGATTCGCTCCGGAATGGCAATTTTTAGCGCCAGCACAATTGCACCCACCACTACGAGCGATGCCGTGTGGCCCGTGCCCCACATTGCTCCCACCAGGGCTGCCCGCCACAACTTCCGATGTTCGGTGACAATTGTCGAAACTGCCACGATGTGGTCTGCTTCGGTGGCGTGCTTGATGCCGTACACGAGGCCGAGGCCGAGTAGCCCGAACGTGCCAACCGAAGCGAACGATGGAGCGATGCTCATTGAGCCAATCCGCGTGAAAATCGCGTGGAGATCAATTCCAGCTTGCGCGAGTGCCTGGTAACTAATCGTCAAACCGGCGCAGGTGATGACAAACGCGCTGACTATCGGCAGCACTCGGCTCAACCTGCCCAGAGTTCCCACGGACTTCAGAAGCCGGCCCGCATAAACGAAAGCGAGGCCAACTCCGGTTAGTACGCCGGCTAGGCCAACGCTGAAAGCCAAAACCAACAACAGACCGTAACCAACACGATGGAGCGAAATCGACGCCAACAAAACTACCAGCGCCGAAGGGCAGGGAAGTATCCCACCCGAGACACCCAGCGCCAGCAGGCTCTTCCAGGTGATTGGCGAACTATCAGCTCCCGGTGGAAGATGCGAATGCATACGCCCGCCGTGTGAATGCAGCTGATTAGGATTGATGCCCTCGTGTTGATGATCGGCTTCGTGATCATGGGTATGACCATCATGAGTGTGTGCGCCGGTCCGCAGCGCTTTCCGTAGCCTTCGCACAAACAAGCTCAGGCCGATGGCCACTACGATGCCGCCGGAGATCAGACTCAAGAACGGAAACAGTTTTTCCGGCACGACATACTCTGAAGCCAGCAGTGTTACGAGGCCCAGGGCAAAGACACCGGCCGTGTGTGTAATGGTTACGGTCAATCCCAGAAATGCCGCGTGGCGCGTGGTGCCGCGCGCGCCGACGAGATAAGCGCCCACGACCGTCTTGCCGTGACCCGGCGAGAGTGCGTGCGCGGCTCCCAGCACGATCGCGAACAAGAGGCCAATCAGCACCAGGCCGGGCGTGAGATTTGGAACCGCAATCAGCTCCGCCAGCCGATCGCGTGTCTGTGCTTCCGCGATCCTGCCGTCACGAGATACAAGCGCGTGTGCGCCTGCCGGCATCGCTCCGTTGGAAAACGAAAGTTGGGCGGCGCGCTCGTCAAGCGGTGCTGACAAACGATCCTGCGGATAAGCTCTTAACTGATCGCTCAGACCATTTCCAAAAGCCGAGCTGTTGAAAATCTTGACGCCCGGCGCGGGCATTACGACGATTTCCCGCCAGCCGATCCGATCGGAGTAGTTGTTGTCGTGAAACTCAAGTTCGTGGGTCGCACCTGTATTGGCGCTTAAGATTTGCCCACCAAGATCAAACTCAATCCTTAAAGTGCTCAACCCACCGGCGCCTGCCGGGAGGCTGACGTTCTTCGAGATCACATTCAGCGGAACGCGCGTGCCATCGATGGCCAGAAACACTTGTCGGGCCAACTGATTGGCCGCGAGGTTCGCATACTCTTCTACCTCAGTCGCTGAGGCTTTGCCGTCGCCGTCTTTGTCGATCTGCTGAAGCTCCTGAAAAGTTGGAATCTCAGCCATGTCGATGACGTTGTGAAGCTTGACGGCCCGATCGCTGACTTCAATCCTGGTGAAGTGGTTGATCGTGAAGTTTCCCAATGGATGCGCGGAAGCGACTGCCGAGGCGAACGCAAACACCAACGCAACAAACGCAACCAAACCCACGCGTCGTAAGATGGAAGAGCGATGAATGGTTTTCATGATTGCTCCTGTTTGCCAAGCTCGCCCAGCTTTTGTCTGGCGATCTCGGCTTGCAATACGTCAAAGGCGGAATCAGTCTTGATCGCGAGCTTCAGATACTTACTCGCTTGCGGGCGATCGCCCAGCGCGTCATAAATCATTCCTGAGTGATAAAAGATGCGCGCGTCGCGGGTTCCCAGGCGGCGCGCTTGATCAATCGCTGCGCGCGCTTCGCCGAACCGACCTTTCTTGTAGAGACACCAGGCGAGTGCGTCGTACGTGTAGACATCTTCGCGCGTTTGTCGTTCGCGCTGCACGATCTCAAGCGCGGCATCGAGCTTCATGTCGTGATCCGCCCAGAACAGCGCCAACTGCCGTGAATACAAAGTAGCGCTGCCGGGCATGGTCCGCTCGATGAACTCGACCAGGTCATATTGCCGTCGCGCCTCGGTGGTGCGGCCAAGTTTCGTGTAGATGTCGCCAAGGGCGATCGCGTATTCCGGAAGCGGCACGCGCTCTTGTGCCTGCTGGTAGAAATCGACCGCGTGGCCAAAATCTCCGGCTTCCGTTCGCGCTCGCCCTTTGGCGGCAAGTGCCAGGTGGTAACCGGGAAAGATGTTCAGAGCAATATCGAACTCGCGCTCTGCTTCGTCTCGTTTCCCGGCGTTCATGAGTTCCACGCCGAGATGAACTCGATACCAACCGGCATTTTCAGGATTAGTGGCGCTGGCGGCTTTGACGGCGATGCGCATCGCCTCGATGGCGCCGTCCAAATCACCGTGCAACGCACGCAGATAAGACACCCGCGAGTACGCCGCCGCATCCGGACGCAGGTTGATCATCTGCTGCGCGACTTTGACGGCGTCGGGATAATCGCCAAGCTCGACCAGCGCATCGGTCATCACGCCGTAGAGTTGAGCGCTCTCGGGGCCTGTCGATTGAATCCGGCGCGCTTCCTTCAATGCTTCTCCAAAGCGGTGATAAGTAAGCATCAAGCTCGCGTGCATCGTGCGGGCCTCGCGATCGTCGGGCGCCAGCTCCAGCGACTGGTTGAGCGCTGATTCAGCACGCGCGTTGAATCCAAAGTCCCCGGTCTCTCGCGCTTTTTGCATATAAGCAGCGGCGAGCAGGTTGTAGCCGTCCGCTGCCCCGGGCAGTTGCTTGATCCTTCCCTCAGCTATTTGAATTTGACGATCTGATTGTGAAGCGTGCGCATCGAGCGGCTGACTAGTCACAATGGACTCTGCGTTGCTCTTACGATGTGAAAGAACTCGGACACCGGCAACTGTTGCGAATGCTGCCAGGATAACGACGGCGGTTGTTGCGAGAAGTTTTGAGCGCATGAGTTTTTCCCGTCTGGCGAAATTGTCAAAACAGGGCAGGGCGAAGACCGTTTCGATCTTCACCCCGACGCCCTGAATGGCTACTGCCTGCCCGAGTGCGGTAGCCCCACGTAAGGAAAGTTGGGCAGGTACGGCACGTCGTTCTTGTCCACACCATCACCCAATTCATTATTCGGAGCTTTGTTGGTGTCCGGCGTGAACGGAGTTCCGCCAGCCACCGCGCGCAGAGCGATGTCGGTTACGTCATCGCCTACGCGACGGCCATTGGGGAAACCCGCCACGTCGCCACCGAGAAGTCCGAGGTTGTTCTGCTTGTCGAAAGCCGTGGGCGCAATCGCCACGTTCAGTCGCAGCATTTCGTGCGGCTTGCCGTCCGACAAGAAAGTGTTGTAGTCCGGCGCTCCCGGCACCGCACCCGCGGGAATTCCCGTGGCGAAGATCGCGACGAGGTCCTTACGTGGCGCAGGCGGGATGTCGATCTTGAACACCGCTTGCATCAAATGCGCGAGCTGCACGTCGAGCACGAAAGGCGCTGCGACGGCATCATCTTTGGGAGACAGGCCGCTGAACGCATTCTTCAGTTTGAGCGGGATGACCACTTCGTTAACCAGCGGATTGCCCAGACGCGACACCTGTTTCATTTCGCTGTTCATGCCGTCAGCCTGCGATCTGATAACTGAAGTCGTGCCGCGGCTCGCCGTGGTCCAGGCGCCAATCACTGCATTCGCAGTTTTTGAATCGGTCGGCGCTTTGCCGTCGCGAGTCAGGTCCTTGATCGGAACTTCCAACGCGATGCTGTGAACGTTTAGTCCGGCCAGATAGTCGTAACCGCCTGTCCGCGTGATCGAACGCAGGTTCAAGGTGTCAAAAATCGATCCCAGATCGATAAAGAACGGATCATCGCGGGGACCAACGAAAACCCGGCCGCCACCCGGCAGGGGATAAACAGCTTGCTTCGCCAGCGCGTCGTAGTTGGGTGTCGTGCGGCTGCCGATGTTCGCCGGCGGCGCAACCAACCCGTCGGCCAGCAGCTTGCTCTTGCCTTTTTCGACGCGGGTGACGCTGTAGCTCTGCACGATGTTGTAATCAGGATCGCTGAGCGACTCGATCCCGATGCCGCCTTTGCCCGTCAGCACCTTGTTGGGCGCGGACATGTCGAGGACGATGTCGGGATTCACAATCTTGTTGGTGAAGCGAAATTGATAGACGATGTCTTCAACTCCGTCGCCGGTGTTGTCGATCTTGATTTCGTACAGCGCGGTGTCATCAAGCTGATAGTAGTTGGGACCAGCCGGAGGAAGTTCACCCGGAATATAGTCCGCAATCATCGTCACGTATCCTTCGCGGCCCGGCTCGTAACTGCGGAACGCAAAGAAATCTGTGCTATCAACGGTTGGGTCCATTGCGAGCAGCGGCGCCTCGCGGTGACTCGCAGCTTGCGAAGGACCAGGTACGCCGTTCACCAACAGACCTGCTGCCACGAGGCAACAAAGGGCCGCGGCGCCTAAGGTTCGGGAAAAGTTCTTACTCATAAACAAGTGTCCTTTCGTTTTTGGGGTTTTAGTTTTTCTTACGCTTGACGCCCTCACCGGTAGTGCCCGCCAACGTTTGCCGCCGGCCGCGCGCTACCTCGTGAACAATCACCAAACGCTTTCCGGAAACCAATTACGAAGCGTCTCGACAATTCGGATTTCGTGCGACGCTCTCTTGAGGCAAAAGCTCGTTAAGCGAGTTTGTTTTTTTGCGAATTGTCATCAGTCCCCGCCGTAGTCCGGATTCATTTGTTTTAGAGCGAAGACACACGTCCGCCTGACTGAACCTTCCAGTGCTGAGGGTTCAATTGTCTGAAGTGAATTTCTCGGCTTTGGTCAGTCGAGTTCAGGCATCGTCCTTGTCTCTCTCTGGAAGCAAATACGAGACAGGAAGCGGGTTTGGATTTGGATCCGAAAAAATATTTGGTCGCACTGGCCTAAATTTCTCGATGCTTTGTTTTCCTGGGTTCGTCTTTAACGAAGGTTATTCGGCTGCGGCGGGAGCGGAGGTAACGCGGGCTGAGCTAACCAGTGAGGCAATTCGACTGGGCCGTTTGCTGACCGAACTCGAGCCAGAGCCGGAAGTGATTGGGCTGCTTTCCCTAATGTTGCTGCAGGAATCCCGTCACGCCGCGAGAACCTCTCCGACCGGAGAGCTGATTCTGCTGGAGAACCAGGATCG
>DASXTE010000112.1:0-5415 GCA_036505595.1 Pyrinomonadaceae bacterium | reverse complement strand
TTCTTGCGAAAAACAAACCAAAGGGCGATTTGATTCTCGACGTGGAGGGCGAACGTGTATCGCTCACCAGCCTCGATCGGGTGTATTGGCCGGATGAAAAGCTCACCAAATTCGATTTGCTCTGCTACTACCTGCGAATTGGCTCGGACATTTTGCCGTTCTTGAAAGATCGCCCAGCAATTCTGCAACGTTATCCGCGCGGAATTAAGGCGCCGATGTTTTTCCAGCAGGACCTTGAAAGCGCGCCCGCGTTCATCAAGACGATTCGGCTAACGAATCAGGAAGGGCGCGAGATTCATTACGCGGTGTTCACGACGATCGGGTCAGTGCTGCACTTCGTGAACCAGGGAAATATCGAGCAGCATCCGTGGCACTCGACGGTGAAGCATCTCGACAAGCCTGATTACCTGATGCTCGATCTCGATCCCAAGCAGGCGCCCTGGGAGAACGTGCTGCAAGTGGCGCTCGTTTGCAAAGAAGTTCTTGATGAACTCGGGTTGCCGGCATTTCCCAAGACGTCTGGCTCGTCCGGCATTCACGTCTATCTGCCGCTGAAGCCGAAGCATGAGTTTGGAAAGGTGGCTGCGTTGGCGGAAGCCCTCGCCAGCGAAGTCGCGCAGCGCGCACCAAAGATTGCCACGATTCAGCGTGCGCTTGCCAAACGTCAGAAGCAGCAGGTCTACGTTGATGCAATGCAAAACGCGCGCGGGAAGACGATCGCCGCGCCATACAGCGCACGCGCGAAACTCGGCGCAACCGTGTCGATGCCTTTGACGTGGAAACAAATCGAGAAGGGCGTAAAGATTTCCGACTTCACGATCGAGAATGCGCCTGCGCTGGTGAAAAAGAATGGCGATGCGTGGAAGGATTTCTTTGCAAGCGCTCAGATGCTGAAACTCGGCCGTTAATCTCGTTTGCCCTCCCTGACGGTCGCCTAAGGCTGCGCCAGTTTTCGTTTCCCCTCAATCGCATCCTTGTAAGCTCCGCCCGCGACGTCGCCAATCTTGATCGCCGCGTCGAATTCACTCAGGGCTTCGTCTCTGCGATCGAGAAACGCGAGGACGCGGCCCATGGCTTCATGCGCACGCGAAAGTAACGCGCGATCGGTTTCGGGTGAAGCGGCCTGCACCGCGAAACCATAATTCGCCAGCGCTAAATTCAAACGCTGTTCCTGCAAGTCGTCATCTGTCGTGTCACGCGCCCACAGGCTGGCCGTCTGACCGAGTGCGAACAATAGACGCGCGTCGCCCGGATTTTCCTGTAACAGGGCCTTCAGTTTGGTTTCGGCGGCAGCATAGTTCTTCGTCTGGAGCAACGTCTCGACTTCGCGCAGAGATTTCGTCAACGCGATGCTGCGAGTAGACTCCCTTGACTCGCGCGATTCAGCAGAAGGATCAATCAACCAGAGCGAATACCTCGGGTGCGCTTTGCGCGCGGCCATGGCGCGGTCGTGGGCATCCTTCACCTCGCTGCGCTTCTTAAGTTCGCGCGCGGGATCGAAACCGTTAATCATGTCGGCTAAGAAGTTCGCGACGTCGAATCCGGACGCGGAAACGTCGCGTAGTTGATCCGCAAAATAAAAATCCAGCACCGCGCCACTGTCGTAATCCTCAACCAGCCGCGCGATAGCTTCGTCGGCAATGGCCGCGCGTGCAGCCTGAGCTTCGTGGCCGATCGCGGCGCGTGTAGCGTCATCCCTGGCTTGCGCCAAACGCGCGCGCTGTAAAGCATCGACCTGCGCCAGCCGATTCGCCTCTTCGAATCGTGCGTCGGCGGCGGCGACCAGAGACTTGGTCACGACGACAAACACGTCTGGCGAAATCGTCGCGCCTACTTTTGTGCGTTCGTCGATCAGTTGCTTGATTTGCTCCCGACGCGCGGCAATCTCTTTGTTGTTGTGCAGCACGAGCGCGTCCATTACATATTGAATGTACGCACGGCGTAATTCGGAAGACGCTGGCTCGGTGCCTTCGGGAACGATCGCGTAGTAGTCGTCTGCGATCACGCGAAAGTTAATCGCGCCAGGGGCTGCCAACAGATCGGGCACGATAAAGAATCGTCGTTCATGCTCAATCGTGGTCACCGCCGTCTTGGCATTCTTCTTTTTGTCTGGACTCTTGACCCGAATGCGTTCGGTAGTAACGGTGATAGGTCGCGTGTGAAGGTAAGACAGAATCGCGCGCACAAGGTCGCCCGCGGGCTTCCGCATCCGATCGCCTTCGGATTGGTACGCGCGGACATACGAAGTCATCTGCTCGTCGATTCCGGATTTTTTGTAATACTCGCGAATGAGCGGAGCAAAATCGAGTACTTCCAGCACGCCGCTTGGCAAGTCATCCGATCTTTCGGGCGCTTCGAGTCCTGGCACCGCACCCAGCGCGTAAGCGAGTGACACATAACGCGCGGCCTGATCGGCAGCAGTGGCCGGCGCCGGCAATTTGTTTCGCTGAAAAAACGTCTTCAGTCGCTCGCGCAGATCCGGGTCGAGCGAAGCGTTGTCCTTGCGGACAAGGGCGCGAAACGGCGATGGCTCTTTGCCCGCCGGCGTCGGATCGAATCCGGCCGCATCAAGCGCCGCCATCACGACGATCAAACGCTGATCGGGTTCGATGCGGACACCAAACTCGGTCAGGTCAAATGTCGTTTGGGTTTGTGCGGTCTGTGGCTTGGTGCGCGGCGATGATGACGACGACGCAGGCTGACTGTAGGCGAGGTTCGCCGAGCACGCCGCCAGAAACAAAATAAGCAATAATCGCAGAAACATAATTTCGATTGATTTTCGAGTGGATGATCTTAGCGGATGCCGCTGGCCGTTCCAAATTCGCAACGTGACTGAACGGTCAGATGTCTATTGCGGCTGGCCGGATGCCATGGCTAGTCTACATCGGGGATCCAAAATTTCTGGCCGGCGACCTCCACAGATTTTAGGCCTCTTGACGGCAGCTCGTCCTCCCGCAAGCCGAGGAAAGTGAAATGCGGCAGGTCGCTCAAAACCGTCTGAAACCAGCCGTGTTCCCCGAGAATCTCGCGCACGCGCGCGTCACAAAATTCGTTTACATCAAAAGCCAGCATCGCGATGTGTTGCGAGGTGCCCGGCGCTGCGATTGAATAAAGCACCGATTTGGACAGGTCTTTGCTAAAAAAGATTTCGTCTTTCTCCAACTCAAGAACTTCGGCAACCTGCTGTGTCACGGGTAGACCGCGCAACCGATCCGTTTCGTCTGCGCTTAATCTTCCCAGCGCCTGCCAGTGGTCCAGCGCCGGCAGGAATCGTGAATTCCATAAACGCACAGTGTCATCATAGTTGCGGCGCGCGCCCTCGGCGCCATCGCGCGGTGAAATGTCCAGGCCTTCAGCTCGCGCGGCCGCGCGGGCTTTCAGCAGCGCCATCATAGAGGCGGGTTGCAGTTCGATCATTTCGTCGCCGATTCTTGCGGCCGCCCGCCCCGCCGCGCGCTGAAATTGGGCGACCGCTTCTTCCGACATAAACACACAAACCGGCGGTGGCAGAATGTCCTTGCCGCCGACGAACATTGCGCCATAGTCGTGCAGCACACGGCGCGCAACTGAATCTTCAGAGGGACAAATGGCGTCGACGGTTTGGCCGCGTCCGGCGAGCGCGGCTTCGAGGGCACGATAGAATGGTGATTTCAAGTTCGGCACTTGGTCGGGAAGCAATAATAATCGTGTCAAGTCGCATCCTCCAACCGCGCGGTATACTTGTTCGGTGAACACATCAGAGCGCATCCGCGAAATTGTTGCGACCTATGAACGCCATGGTTGGACTCTGCGGCAGGTGCTGCTGCGGCCGGAAGCCAAAGCAACAATCGAGTCAGCCTCGGATCTATTTCGCGGTGCCGAAGTTCGCGATGCGGATTTCGACGCGCTGTGGTTCTCGCGGCCGTCACACGCGAAGCGAGAAGCGTGGGAATTGCGGCTCATCTCACCGCAAGCTTATGCGCTGTTCGAAGCTTTTGAAGCTGACGAAGCGGAAGAAGATCGGGAGCAAGCGCGGTGTGAGATGGAAAACCGAATGCGTCAACACGCAGCGGGAGAGTAACAGAAAGATCGCTACGCGCGGCCCATCGTAACGGGAATTTTCATCGCTTGTCCGCCGCGAATGATGGTAATAACGATTGTGCTCCGCGGGACGGCGCGGCGGACTCTGGAAAGCAGTTCATCGCTCGTGCGAATCGGCACATCATCCCAGGCGGTAATGATATCGCCTGCTTTGAGGCCAAACACGTCTGCGGGCCGGTTAGGCTCTACATAATCCAACTGCACGCCATAAGTCTTTGTTTGCGGATCTGAAATTTTCGTCGTTCGGTTGTCATCGAATCCAAAATAGCCTCGGCCTTCCGGACGGCTGCGAAAAGCGCGCTGAAGATCATTGAATTCAGCTTCTGAGATTGTCGTCAATTGCGTCTTCTTTGTTTCGCCGTCGCGGATGTAAGTGACTTCAACCGTTTTTCCGATGGGAGTTCCCCGCAGCAGATCCCTGAAGTCGTCTTCGTTGGAGATGGCGTGTCCGTCGAAACTCGTAATGATATCGCCGCCCACAAGTCCGGCTTTGTCTGCTGGGCCACCCGGCGGTTCGACATTGTCGAACGTTACGCCACCATCGACGCTGTCAAAGTCATTCACACCGAAGTAAGTGCGATTCAGGTTGATGCTGATGCGCGGAGCGTTTCTGACACGCTTACGCAGCACACTCAATCCACTACCGAGCACGAAGAAAATCGCGATGATGATTAGAACCCAGGTCATGCCGCTTAGTTTGCGTCGTCGCTTATAGGGATATCCGGCGCTATCCTGGTGAGCGATTGGCGCCGCTTGTGGCGGGATGTAAGGACTCGTCACCCGCGCGCCGGTGGCAGTCGCGTTCGGAAACCGCACCGTTTCGGTATATTCCGCCGGACCTTCCCCGAGTCGATTTCCGCACGCGCGGCAAAAACGCATGCCCCGTGGCATCGGCGCGCCGCATTGCGAGCAAACAATCCCGCCGCTATCACCCGGTGGGCCGGACGGGTTGTTGAGATTATCCGGAGGCTGCATCGATTTCCTATTATTATGTGAACCGCGAAATTATACGACTTTGGAAGGCGAATGGTTGCGGGGAATTGTTGTGTCAGAACCCACGAACGGCAACAAGGGCAACTCACAGACGGCCATTCCGCGATTAATAGCCGTCCTCCCTGGCGGTTAAGCTTCTGACACTCGCGGTTTACGAATCCGACTGCGACCGAGTACTATCGGAGGACTCGTCCAGGAAACGCTATGGAAGTCACCAGAGCTCTCGCTGCGCTCCGGCCGCTTTACGGCAAAGGGAACGTCGAAATTGTCACTCGCGATGGGGTGCGGGTGCGCGGCATTGTCCGCAGCATGAAAACGACGCAGGCGCTGACGACGCCCAGC
>DASXTE010000111.1:0-13966 GCA_036505595.1 Pyrinomonadaceae bacterium | reverse complement strand
GGCCAGGCGCTGGAAGCTGAGGAGAAACGGCGCGGGCCGATGAACTCGAGAGGGCTGGCGCAACTTGCTTATGAGAAGGGCATGTACATTCTCACTGCCGCGCAAAGCTATCAGGCGGCCCTCGAAGCGGCGAAACTTGGCCACGGCTTTTTAACGTATGCACTGGTTGAGGAAGGCCTGAAGACTGCGTCGGCCGATGATCATCCGAAAGATGGTCAGGTATTGTTGCGCGAATGGCTCGACTTTGCCACGGCTCGCGTGCCTGAGATGCAGTTAGAGAAAATCGAAGAACAGCGAAAACTGGGTCGCGAGTTAGGCCTGTTGATAAAGTTCGTCGAGAGCGACACTGGCGCCGATCGCAACCTGCAGCGCCCACGCGTATTCTACCGGCGCGAACCGGAATCATCGCCGCTCGTCATCGCCAGACCCTGATGAGAACAGTCCGGGTTTGATTTACCTGGACAGTCCCAAGCCCCTTTGATCTTCCGCAATGTCCATCGCTATCGCCAGCGCGATTGCGCCGCGTTCGCCAGGCGCCAAATATAGCTGAGGTAGGTCTCGGGCGCGCGCGCTTTGGTCGAAACCGCACTCGATTGCTTGCGATAAACGGTCCCGAAGACGTGATCCCAGAATCGATTCGTCACGCCAAAGTTAACGTTGAGAAACCTGTGGTGGATTTGGTGATGCGCGTAGAGCTTTCGATACCACGAATTACGAAAACTGAAATGGTGATGAATATGATGAAGCGAACTGTAGAGGATGTACCCGGTTACCATACCCGCCATGAAAGTGACCAGATAGTGAATCGCTAGTTTGTACGAGAACAGATACCAGACCAACCACAAAAAACCGGTGGTCATGAACCAGGGCATGCCGATGAGCATCTTCGGATGCTCATGATGCATGCGGTGACCGACATGCGCCAGGGTCTCGCCGCGATGATAGACCCAACGATGGAATATGTATTCGAACAGTGTCCAACTGCATAACCCTGCCAAATACCAAACGATGAGGAAGCCCACCTTCGCGCGCAAGGCCCAAGCGTCCCAAACGACAAAGAAAATAGCCGTCGCGGGATCACTGACAAATCCGATCCAATAATTCGATTTGTACGCGGCCAGACGCTCGAGCCGCGTTCGTTGAGCAGTTCGGTCTTCAGGAATTGGCCTGAGCATCTTTGTGCGAGTTAACCGCGCGCATTGTATGCAGAAAGCTTTTTATTGACAACAGAGATTTTTCTTTGTCATGCGCTGAGATTGGGAGTTCAGCCAGTTCGCCCGTTATTTCCATTCACCGACGAGCACAAACGGGGCCCAGTAAAACGGCGCGCTGTATTTTTTCCCGGCGATCATCGCTAATTGAGCATCCCTCATCGCGGCGG
Source organism: Pyrinomonadaceae bacterium (assembly GCA_036505595.1). GTDB lineage: Bacteria > Acidobacteriota > Blastocatellia > Pyrinomonadales > Pyrinomonadaceae > UBA11740. The sequence continues at coordinate 12,585 of DASXTE010000111.1, read as the reverse complement.
CCGGTGAACGCGTGTCCGGCGACAATAGGCGCTTGTAAAAATCAGTCATGAGTTCGGCCGTCGATTTGTCGGCCACAGACCAGAGGCTAACACCCACCGTCGGCGCGCCCGCGTACATGAATGCGCGCGTCAAGCCAATCACACCTTCGCCACGCTTCTCTTTGCCCAGGCCTGTCTCGCACGCCGAGAGCATAACCAGCGCCGGCCGCATCTTCAAGTTGAAGATTTCATCCGTGCGGAGAAAGCCGTCGGCGGTTGTATTGCCGACGAGCGAAAGCACGACGCCGGTAAACTGCGGCCGCTCGACGTCGAGCAATCCGTGTGTGGCGATATGAACGATGCGGTAGTTGGCCGTCTCTGCGCCGTCAATTCTCTCTTCACTCGCGCCAAGATCGATCCACGTGTCGGATTTTGCGCCCCCAGCGCGCGCTATGTTCGCAATGGCCTCGGCTTCCGCGCGAGTACCCAGCAGGCGGGCAAGCCGAAGGCGACCGGAGGGCGATGCCGCTTCTCCCGTTCCGGCGACATCAGTGACCGCGCTTTCCAGCGCGAGGCCGAGACCGCGAGACTCACCCGAAGTCTCGGCGACGCGGATACCCTTGAGACGCGAATCGTCTGGATTAAAGATTGGATCGGCGACAACCAGAATACTGTTCGCGCTCGCGGCGGGCGCGCTGCTACTCCGAATGGCAGCGATCACGGAGGCCGACGGCGCGTAAACGACCTCGTTCGACTTGATCAGGTAATTCAGCGACGTGTAATCGCCGGACGATGCGGGCGGGGCGCCCGCGCTCCCAGCAACCAGCGCTTCGAATGGAATGTAGTTCAAGGCGCCATCAGCCACGATCACTAAGCGCTTGTCACCAATCAAGCTCGCAACCGGCTCAATTACAGCTTTGTAAAGCGCATTCGACGCAGCGGCGAAGGCATCGATATTTTCAGATGGTCCCTGCGATAACCCGAGGCCGCGCTGCTCTTCCGCCACATCGATCCCAACGAGCCGGCGCTGAAGCTTTGGCGGGATCAACTGCGCGCGGAAATCTGTCGCCAGTTTGTTCACGTCAGTTTTCGGTGGCAGTTTGAAAAGAGAAATCCCCGCCGGAGTCACGGCGAACAAATACGAAGCGTCGTTGCCGAGCGCGTACTCCAACAGCACAGTCTTCTCGTCCAGCACTTTCTGCTGAATGTCGGCAAGCGACGACGGCTGCGCCGCGGTCAGCGAAGCGTAGCGCGGACTGGCGGTGCGAATCTGATTTTCGATTTCGTCGAAATCCGTTTGCAGCTTCTCGAGTTCTTTTTCCAGGTCTGACGGTTTCTTTTTCTGGTCTGCAGCGAAGCTGACGCCGGTAAGCTGTGCTGCGATCTCCTGCTGTCGATCGAGATTCTCCTGCTTGCGCTTCAGAAGATCCGCCGGCACACCCTCGGTGATTTGCGCGTTAACTTCCGCGAGCATGTCGAGCAGCGAGCGCGCGCGACCTTCTTCAGAAATCCGCAAAGCCTCAGCCGCATAATCGAGTGACTTCGCTGACAAGGCCGCACCCGCCGCGGTCGTGAGTGCCATTTCCGCGAATGCGCTGACCGCTTCGTCGTAAACATCTTTCGTGCTGGCCAGGAAGGTTGTGCGTGATTCATCCGCGCGCAAGCTGCCGGCGCGGACCGTCTCGATCGTTTGCAAAGCTTCGCGATAGGAACTCAGGGCCTGGTCGCGCAGCTTCATTGCCTTGTTGTTGTCTTTCTCCTGAGTCGCCTGCAACCAGAGGCTCCGTCCGCGACCACGTTGCGCCGGCCACATCAAATCCAGCCGCTTGTCGTCTTTCGCGCCGTCTGCTGCGTCGTCAAAAAGCTTCGCGGCGTCTTTGTAACGGCCCTCTTTCAACGCGACGTCGCCCAGGCTGGTGCGCGCGGCCGTGCGAAAGCGGCGCGTCTGTCCCAGTTTTGCGACGACCGGCAAAGCACCGCTGCCTGCGCTCAGAGCGTTTTCGAAATGCTTTTTCGCGGTGGGCAGATCATTGTTCGCGAAGGCAATGCGGCCCATGCCGAGTTCATAAGTCATGTAAACAATGGCCACGCGGTACTCGTCGAGCTCCTTCTTCGCTTCGAGCAGACCGATTGCGGTGCTAGTCGGGGTGGCAACATCAACTCTGCCGGTTGAAATGCTGCCCACGATTCCGCCTAAACCGCCGAATCGGCGCGTGGTTTTCGCGACCGCGCTTTCCGGCTTTTTCACGTTCATGCGCGCGTAGGCGGCGCCGGCGTTCGCCAGTTGTCCCAACCGGAAATTCGTGTCGCCGATTTTTGCGAGCATCAGGTTGGCATTGAAACCGTTGTCGGCGGTGCTGGCTGCCGTCTCAGCCGCGGCGCCCGTAGTTGCGCCGGCTTTGCTGGCGACGCTGCTTGTGACTGCCTCAGTTTTTTGATCCTTGCCGGCGGCGGCAGCAAACGCTTCAAACGCCTTCTGATAATGGTCGAGGGCGATCTTGTACTGGCCCTGGACCAAATAAAGATCGCCGAGCGCATCATGCGCCGCGGCCATCCCGCGCTGATTGTTTGCCTGCGTGTAAAGACCGAGCGCGGTTTGCAGATATCCGAGCGCTTGATCTGCATGGCCCTGCTTCAGCAGCGCACGCCCGCGGGAGAGTGATGAAGAAGGATCTCCTTGCTGTTGCGCGACACCGAAGGCCAAGCGGTCAGCGCTGACGCGAACGAAAGGATTGGTACTGAAGACGATTGCGAAAAGCAGAAGCGCCATAGGCGCGAAATATTTGTAGAAACGCATTTCAGATGATCACGATCTCAAGACTATTTGTGCATCAAATCGAGCACGGTCACCAGCATCGGTTCGTTCGAAGACGCATTCACGCGAATTACCGAAGGCGGTGGAATCGATTTGTCCAAACCGAGGCCGCGCGTCATCGCGATTCGCTCGCGCTCAGTTTGGGCCTCGCCAAAGTTTTTGGTCGTCGCCACTTTGACTTCCGCCTTCGTCGCTTTCTCAATCTGTGCCCAAACATCCGCCGGCGGCTGCCAGGGGCACTTGTCTTTGCTCATGCCGCAAAGCGCGACCAGTTCGTCGCTCGTCGGCACAGATTGCAGCGGCTCGCGCGTGACGACAATCGAGATGCGGTCGCCGCCCGGCTGGCCATAGAATTCAAACCAGCGCAGACGTTCTTCACTTTCTTCGCTGGAAGGAACTTCGATGGGCACATGAGCCTCGATCCAGTTGTCGCCGCCGTCGAGGCGGGGGTCCGGATAGATCATCTTCGGCGCACCGCCATCCTCGCTGTCGAAGATGTAAAGATATCCGTCCACGTTCGGCTCCAGCGCGAGACGAATCCGATCGCCGTTGCGAAACTCGTGCGTGGGCTCGACGCGAATCCCGCGGCCACTCGGATCGCGCATGAAGATTGTATAGCCAAGACCGATTGCTGTTTGAGATTTGCGCGAAGTGTTTTTGTTTGTCGTCGCGTTGGCATTCGCCGGCTTTGCGTTGGTGTTAGACGACGTATTGGCTGAGGCGACTGAGTTTGTGTTCGCCGGACGACGCCGATGCCTGCGCGACGGGCCGTTCAGATTAGTTGTCTTTGGACGGCTTTCGAGAAACGCGCCGCGCACGTCTTCATCCTGGGCCGTGGCCACCAGAACCCCAACGCTCAAACTAACGATCACAAACAGCAACAGCAGCGCTCGAAACTTCATAAGCCATCCTCCAATGCTTGTCCCTCACTTGTGCTCAATTTGCACTCTAAACAAGACGGACGCGTTTTCAGGCCCATTTTGCGGCACTTTCACCGCGGTTTGCGGCGACGCGCCTGTTTTGATGACTTCCAGGGTGGCAGGGTTCACCTTCGCCTGCGCCTGAAAATCGTTCCACTGCCTCAGCTCGTCAGATGTTAACGGATGTTCCGACGGGCCTGCAAAAAAATTGGGCACGGTGATCGCGGTCGGCGAAAAGACAAAAGTGAATTCGTCGGTGCCGGCGTTTTGATCGAGCGTCATGAAATTCGCTTTGCTGTTCGTGTCGGCAGGAAAAGTAAAATCCACGCCGCTGCTAACTTCGTTGCTCTTCAGGCCCGACCTGGCAGTTGGCTGCGCTGACAAGAAAATCGCAGGCGCATTGTTCGGGCCTGGACCAAGCAAGTAAAGATAGCCCGACTGGTTCGGCGAAAAGTGAAACTTGAAAGACTGTCCCGACTTCATTGCTACTGTATCCCCAGCGCGAACTGTCTCGCCAGGATTCGTGGTATCCACCTGAATCCAGTAGCGCGCCACTTCATGCATGGACGCAGACAAATCGGTGTTGGCTGGCGGCTTCGCCGTCGAGCGCGAACCCATGTAGCGCATTAGCGCGTAACCGCCGGCGCCCACGATGAGCAGCAACGCAATTACGATGGCACCGACGAAAACCAGCGGCGAGCGCCGCGACGGAAGCGGTATCTCAACGTGCGGTTTCGGAATTGCCTGCGGCGCCTCACGTGGTTTCGCTGCTTCACGGGCCGCGAGTTCTTCCGCGGTGACAACGACTGTCGGCATCGTCGATGCCTGGCTGGCCGCTGGTTTGCCGGCCGCCACGCCGCTCTCCACGATTGTGGCCGCGCCCGAATCGCCAACCGTGGGCGTAGGTCGATCGGCAACCGTCGCAAGTCTGTTTTCAACAGAAGCGGGCGCGCGATCAGCAGCGGGGACAGCAGCGCTCGCAACGCCTGAGCCGTCCAAAGCAACTTCCAGTTCTCTTTCCAGTGCGCCCGCGGTGGCTTGCCGGTCGCCACGATCTTTCGCCATCGCGCGCTGGATTGCTTTGCTGAAATCAACAGGGACGCTTGGAGTAACTTCGTGAAGTGGTTTCGGCGTTTCGATCACGTGTTGTCGGCGCAGTTCAAGTATTGTCATGCCGTCGAACGGTCGCTTGCCGGCAATGATCTCGTAGAACACCACGCCGAGACTGTAGATGTCCGCACGCCCGTCGATTTCGGAACTGCGATCCTCAGGCAGCTCGCCCCACTGCTCAGGCGACATGTAATAAGGCGTGCCCAGCATCTGGCCCGCGACGGTCAGATTCGTGCTGCCGGTTTTCTCTGCACCGGCGACTTCGCGCAACTTTGCGATGCCCAGATCGAGGAGCTTCACGACGGGCTCGCCGCCGGTCGTCGCCTTTCCGATCATGATGTTTTCCGGCTTGAGATCGCGATGAACGACGCCCATCGCGTGGGCCGCGTTAAGCACACTAATGACCGGCTTAAGAGTTGTTAACGCTTCGACAGGAGAAAACTTTTCGCGCCGTTTCAACTCAACGTCGAGAGTTGTGCCCTCGACATACTCCATCACGAGATAGATCGTGCCGTCGCTGGACGTGCGCAGATCGTAAACTGTGACTGCGTTGGGATGACGAAAACGGCGGGCGGCCTGGCCTTCGCGTTGAAAGCGGCGCAGCCACTCGGTGTTGCTGCGCATCTCCGGCGGCAGCATTTTGATCGCCACGCGATCGCCCAGCAGGATGTGGCGCGCGCGATAAACGGCGCCCATCCCGCCCCGGCCGAGCAACGCTTCAATCTGATACTGTCCGTCAAGAACGCTGCCGACAAACGAATGCGGATCTTCCTCCAGCACCTCGCCGTCTTTCGGACAGAAGCTGACGTTGTCGTCGTACTTGCTGCTACAGGCGGGACAAAACTTCATTGACGTTTAGAAGCGGGCTACTGCCCGCTCGTATTTAACGATATTCCAAGTCAATGTGCCACAAAAAGCAGCCGGAAGTCTTCCCAAAAACAAAGGCGGGCACTAGCCCGCCTCTAAACTGTTCCAAGCGATAGTTTTCAGTAGATTCGTTCGGCATATTCCGCCGCCATGCGGTCGCTGTTGAAGGAGGGCACCAGCGTTTTGATTGCGTGCTTCATCATCTCGACCCAACCCCGAGGCATGCCGTCAGCGTCGCGATCGTAAAACAGCGGGATGACCTGTTCTTCGAGTACCTGAAACAGCGAGGCAGCATCCTGGCGATCTGCTTCGTCATCCGTTAGCTGGCTGACGTCGCTGATCGCAAAACCGTTCCGCCCATCGTAGCCTTCCAGCCACCATCCATCGAGTACTGAAAAGTTGAGCCCGCCGTTCATCGCCGCCTTCTGACCACTTGTGCCTGACGCCTCGAACGGCCGTCGCGGCACGTTCATCCAGACATCGACACCCTGCACAAGCTGCCGCGCCACCTCCTGATCGTAATCTTCGATGAACGCGACGCGCTGACGCACTGACGGATCACGATGCCACTTCAGAAGCTTTTGCAGCACGAGTTTGGCCCCCTGGTCGTGCGGATGGGCCTTGCCGGCAAAGACAAACTGCAGCGGCCGCTGTGAATCATTCAGAAGTTTCGTCAGACGTTCTTCATCACTTAGCAGTAAGTCCCAACGTTTGTAGCCAGCGATGCGACGCGCGAATCCAATCGTCAACACCGAAGGATCGAACATGGTGCGCGCGGCTTCGATGTATTCGTCACTTTCGCCGCGTGCAAGCCGCGCATCGAACGAAGCGTCGCGAATAAACGCCACCAGGCGCTGCTTCAACAACAGATGCGCCTGCCAAAGCTCTTCGTCGGATATTTTATCGATGGCCACCGACCACGCGCTCGGGTGACGCGCCATTTCCAACCAGTCCTCACCCGTGGCCTGCTGATAGACCGAGCGAATTGCCGGTCCCACCCACGTGGCCGCGTGCACTCCGTTGGTCACCGAACTGATTGGCACTTTGTCGGTAGCGCGGTCGGGCCACATCGTTTGCCAGAGCTGTCGCGAGACTTCGCCGTGCTTGCGACTAACGCCATTCGTCGAACGCGACATGCGTAGCGCCAGCGCCGTCAGCCCGAAAGCCTCGTCTGCGTTGCCCTTGACGCGACCGAGCGCGAGAAACTTTTCAAGCGAGAGCCCGAGCGCTGTTTCGTGCCAGTTTCCGAACCCCAGCTTAATTAGCTCGACGCTGAACTCGTCGTGGCCTGCGGCGACCGGCGTGTGCGTCGTGAAAACGCACTGTTCGCGGACGCGGCGAGCGGCTTCGTCAAAGTCGACGGCGTCACACTCCATCACTTTGCGCGTCAGCTCTAAAGTGAGGAACGCTGAGTGACCTTCGTTCAAGTGAAATACAAAAGGCTCGATTCCCAGGTTCAAGAGAAGGCGCGCGCCGCCAATTCCCAGCATCATCTCCTGCACGAGACGCGTTTCGCGATCTCCACCGTACAAGTGGCCGGTGATCAGGCGGTCGATCGCATTGTTCTCCGGAACATTTGTGTCGAGCAGATAAAGCTGCACACGTCCAACTTGCGCGTGCCAAGCGCGTGCACGCACAAGGCGCCCGCGCATACTCACTTCAATCGTCACGGGCTCACCGGCGTTGTCCGTCACTGGCTCTAGCGGCAATTCGTCCGCATAAGTTTCTGTATACGATTCGACCTGCCAGTCATCGGTCGTCACGCTCTGGCGAAAATAGCCAAAGCGATAAAACAAACCGACCGCGGTCAGCGGCAGATTGAGGTCGCTTGCTGATTTCAAATGATCGCCGGCCAGAATCCCGAGGCCACCCGAATACAATGGCAGTGAGCTGTGAACGCCAAACTCCGCGCAAAAATACGCGACGGGAGTTTGCGGCGTGACGTGTTCCGACACCCGCAAACCCGGCCACGGGCGCGTATCGCTCATGTAATTGTCAAAGCGATTCGACAACACTTCCACGCGATCCGTGAACGCTGGATCGGCGGCCATTTGCGCCAGCCGCAGATCAGAAATTTGCGCCAGCAGACCCCTGGGATTCTGTTCAACCTGTCGCCAGACGCCCGGTTCGAGGTCGCGAAAAATCTCAGGACCATCGGGCGCCCAGCTCCACCAATAATTCCAGGCCAGCTTGTCGAGAGGTTTGAGCGTTGCGGGCAATTCGCGCGCGCGAACGCCGGGTTTGGTTTCAATTTCAACGTCAGGGTTCATGTTTGATCGATGAGCAAAAGTAAGGCGGCCATCGCCGCCCTTGTTTCAGCTCCGGAGGAGCCCGATGTTTATAGCACAAAGCCAAGCAAAAAATTTAGTGCTCCGCAGGAGCCATTTCACTCGGTAAACTCTTGATTCGTCAAAAACACATCCGCATCGCGCTGCTGGAAAAACACCAGTCGCACCTCTTTCAGTTGATGATCGGTGCTGAGAAAGTTCTCAATCGTTTTTGAAGACACGCGCGCAGCTTCATCTTGCGGATATCCAAACACTCCGGTCGAAATTGCCGGAAATGCAACAGATGTAAGATTTTTCTCGACCGCGAGTGTGAGCGAGTTGTGATAGCAGTTTGCGAGCAGCTCCGCGTCTTTGCCGCCATGCTCGCCGTAAATCGGCCCGACTGTGTGAATGACATAAAGCGCGGGAAGGTTGCCGCCGGTGGTAATTACAGCTTCTCCGGTCGGCAGTCCTTCCGGGAACCGCGTGCGCCGAATCTCGCGGCACTCGTTGACAATCTCTGGCCCGCCGGCGCGATGAATCGCGCCGTCAACACCACCGCCGCCCAACAGCGAAGCATTCGCCGCGTTGACGATCGCGTCGGTATCCTGTTTGGTGATATCACCGACGACGACAGTTACTCGATTATTTAGAAAGGAACTCATGCAGCTGTGGCCGCAGGTGAGACGTTGCCTGCCGGCGGCTTCCTCCAAATGTACAAATACCAGTAGACGATGTTCGCAAACATGCCCACCGTGCATGCCAGCACCACCCAAACGATTCTCATCGTCTGATCAAGGCGATCGTTCTTGACGGCAAGGATGATGTAAAACGGCATCAAGCCCATGATCAGCAACATCGTCAACAAGTGGAAAATCATGAGGACACCGAAACCCAAAGGGACAAAGAAAGGCGCCGTGTCGCGCTGACCTGTATTCTCGTCGATCGACTCAACGCGCGGCCGGCCGTCCACCGTTTCCCGCGCGTCGCTGAGGATTTGCTGACGCGTCGAATCTTCGCTTACCCACGTTTCATACTCGCACGTGCCCGCTCGATCCTTTGCGATTATTTCGTTGGATCGCACGACCAGTTCCTTGACCTGGCCGTCCCTGATCTTCTTGTCGAGTTGAAGAACGTCGAGCCGTCCGCAAGTATTCTTCGATCCGCCTTCTGCAAATGGCAGGAAGAGAAACATTGAAAAGATTGATCCGATGAACAAGAACATGTAGAGAAGTGGCCAGATCGTAGCGATGCCCAGCAGGACTTTCGTCGATTTCTTCCACTGAGTTGAATCCCAATTCCACGTCAAGGTTGGTCTTCCTCTCGTGGCTCGACGTTAATCTCGTCAAACATGTCCTGGCGTCGCAGCGCTTCCGCGACGCCTTTTGCCTTGTGTTCCGTCAAAGGCCGATCCGGATCGTTGCTCGCAATCTCAAACACGCGCTCGTCCAGCATCACGACACCGAGCGCACCCAACGTTACGCCGGGCGTCACTTGAATGTCGTCCATGTTGTGGACTTTGAAGTGACCGGTCTGCTCGACCCAGTCCTCAATAAATGGATCGCGCAACGCGTGCTCGGCCTCTGACTCAGTCAGGTAAGCGCCTTCGACAATCAGGCAGAATTCGCGGCCTTTGTTCTCAGTCATTGTGTTTGAAGCGAGATGTCCCAGAGGCGGCGCGTCGTCCGCGGTGTGGCAAAGAAAGAGAGGCGTGCGGCTTTCTTAGCGGTCATCGGTTAGGCCATTTTCTCCGTTGAGGGCATGGCCTGATTGTGTTGCTAACTTTACCACTGCTGTGCGCAAGAGCGCCAGAGTTTGCCGGTAGGAAAAATAAAAGCGCCGCAGAAACATGCAATTCCCGCGGCGCCAGTCTGACTTGAAAGATTTGTTACGAAGCGTAATGCCGATTCAATTCATCCTTCAAGCGGTTGAAATACGAATCAAAAGTGACGAAGCCGCTAATTCCCTGAAAGAACGCGCGGCCGCTGGTCTCCTTCGACACGCGATTCAAAGAGCTTTGGCCGTAACTCGCAGCGAGCCGGCTGTGACTCGTTAAGCCAACCGAAGGCGCATAGAACGAATAAATCGATACGTTGCGCCGATTCGCTTCTTTGATTGTCCGGTCGATGTCCACTGTGTAGCCTGCGCTCTCCGAATCGAAGCCGCGGGAAACATCCAAACCATCGGAAATCAGTAACACAGCGTTGTTCCCCTGATCGGAATCAAATTTCTTCAGCGCCTCGATTACCTCGACGTACGGATTAAACGGTGACGCCGAATCGCTGGCTACTGGAATGCGAAGTGATTTTGCGGCGCGATCCAAGTCCGTCGTGAATGACTGGCGCACCTGCAAATGCCCGCTGGTGATGTACGCCACCATCACGCGCGAGCCTGACGGCAGCGACCGAATGAAATCCTTTGTCACGCCGATCTCGTTCGCGACCTGAGACGTCAAATCATCTTGAATCAAAATCGCGATATTCAACGGCACGCGAACGCGTGTGGCGTCAGTGTCTTTCGCCATCGCCGGCGAGACTCCAAATGCCACGAGCAACGCTAACACTGAAATGAATGAGGAAATTCTTCTAAACATAATCCACCTCTAAAACTGACAACTAAATCGCCAGTAATTCTTGTTTACTGAGCTGTCCGGGTCAGTTTTGAGATGCTTTTTGCGGGCGAATGGTTGGCAGATGAAGTTCAGAGTTCAACCTTTAGGTTGCGGAAACAGCCACAAGCTGAAGCTTGAACTCTGAACCTACTTGTGCAGCTTACAAACACCGCTCGCATCACACGGCGGCGGCACGCCGAACAACGTATACCGTCGCGATGCCAGCCACTGATAAAAGATTGGCCCAAGCTTTGTAAATGGCCAGACAGACATGATCGGCACGAGCCATTTCCACCGCGGCAGAACACGAATCACCTCAATCCATGCGAAGTAGCCTTTCGCCCACCGACCGTCAGCAGTTCTGATGTGCATCTGTTCGGCCATCTCTTCGCCCCTGTGCGGCGCGGCGCGCTTCAGGATCTCCGGATCGTTGTAATCCAACCATTCGATGCGGTTGTTCCGATCAAGCGGCTCAACTCGCGCGCGCATCCAACGGCAGAGATTACAATTGCCGTCGGTGTAAACTTCGATCTTATTTGCGGAACCCATTCTGTGAATTACTATGCCGGCAGGACAATACAATAATCGTCGATCGCACGGCAAAAGAGTTTTGCTGGAACATCAGAGCGTCAAGTCTTGTCTAAGTTAATCGTCGCCACCTAGCTAATGCTGAAAATCAGAGACTTCAAAAAGACCTATCCAAGTGGAGTTCAGGCTTTGAAAGGAGTCTCGCTCGACATTCCCGCCGGCATGTTCGGACTACTGGGGCCAAACGGCGCCGGCAAAACCACTTTGATGAAAATCCTGGCGACGCTGCTCGAGCCGGACTCAGGCACGGCCGAGATGAATGGCATCGACTTGATTATCAACAAACATGGCACGCGCGAGATGCTTGGTTACCTGCCCCAGGAGTTTGGACTCTACCCGACACTCACTGCCACCCAAACGCTTCACTATTTTGCGAAACTAAAAGGCGTCCACAATAAGAACGAGCGCGATGTCCTGGTGGATGCTTTGCTTGAGCGAGTGAATCTTGCCAGCGAGAGACGGCAGCGGGTTGGCGGGTTTTCGGGCGGCATGCGGCAACGCCTGGGAATCGCGCAGGCGCTGATCGGTCAGCCGCGACTCATCATCGTCGATGAACCGACCGCCGGCTTGGATCCCGAAGAACGAATTCGTTTTCATGATCTGTTGGCGGAAACGGCGGGTGAAGACGCGGTGGTGATTCTGTCAACTCACATTGTCGCTGACGTCTCGAGCCTTTGCAGCCAAATGGCGGTCATTCGACAGGGCGCAATCCTGGCATCCAGCACGCCGCAGCAAGTGATCGATCAACTTAAGGACTCAGTTTGGGAAGCCACTGTGCCACGCGAGCGGGTCGCGGCTTTAAAGTCTAGCTACCAGGTAATCTCTTCGCAGATCTTCGGCGGACTTGCGCGCCTGAGAGTGATCTCAAAAGGAGAGCGGCCGAACGAAGAATTTACGCCGGCAACTCCGGTCCTCGAAGACTATTACTTTGATCTGGTCAACCAACGAGCCAGTTGAGATGAAAAGCCTCGGGTCGAGTAGCAGCGTTCAACGAGTCGGTGTAACGTCACATTCATGGGTAAAGGAAAGCATCACTACGTTCCGAAACTCTATCTCAAGGCCTTCTCAAGTAGGCCAAGACGAATCAACATATACGCCTTCAGAACACAACAGTTTGTTTCTGATGTTGGTCTAAAGGATCAGTGTCAGCGGCCAAAGTTTTATGGAAAAACGGATGCCGTTGAAGACGATCTGATGAAGCTCGAAACAATCGTGACTCCCGTATTGCGCGACATTGTCCGAGAATCACGGTTACCTCAATGTGATAGTAGGCAGCATGCCCACCTCTTGTTGTTCGTCGCGTTTCAACTATCGAGAACACCGCTTGCCGCCGATAACTTAGTGAAGGGATTTAATAGGATAGTTGACAACATTGCCGCCGAGAGCTCGGAATTTAAGGAGCAGTCAGATGAATACCGAATGAAGTTC
>DASXTE010000110.1:0-9110 GCA_036505595.1 Pyrinomonadaceae bacterium | reverse complement strand
TCAAATGCCAGCAACGGAATTCGTATTCGGCCAATGATGGAAGTGGTTGTGGGCGACACGGTCAAAGGCACACTGTGGATTCTGTTTGGCGCAGTTGCGTTCGTGCTGCTAATTGCGTGCGCGAACATCGCGAACCTATTGTTGGCCCGCGCCACCGGACGGCGGAAGGAGATGGCCATTCGCGCAGCGATGGGCGCGGGACGTTGGCGGATTGCACGTCAACTCCTCACCGAAAGTTTATTGCTGGCGTTCATTGGCGGCGGGCTCGGGCTAGTCATTGCGCGGCTGGCCGTTAAGTTCATCCTCTTCGTCAGTCCGACCGCGATTCCGCGCTCGCGTGAAATCGGTCTAGATTGGCGAGTGCTGGCGTTCACCCTCGGCGTCTCAGTTTTGACGGGAATTCTGTTTGGCCTGGTGCCGGCTCTGCAAGCGGGCGAAGTCGATGTGCATGAAACTCTGAAGGAAGCCGGCCGCGGCACATCGGCAAAACACTGGCTGCGCAGCTCGCTGGTGATTGTAGAAGTTGCGACCACGATGGTGCTCTTGATCGGCGCGGGCTTGATGATTCGCAGCTTTTATCGGCTCGGAAACGTCAACCCCGGTTTCTCTTATGAGAACCTGACCAGCTTCACCGTTTCGCTGCCGCAACGAAAGTACACGACTGAAGAGCAACGGAGCGCATTCTTCAATAGGCTGTTGCAGAACTTGCGCACGCTGCCGGGCGTGCAATCGGTTGGCGCTGCATCGGGTTTACCACTGGGCAATAACGGATGGCAGACATCGTTTGTAGTCGACGGCCGGCCCAAGCCACCGCCCGGTGATACGCCTTTGATGGAGGCTTGCACGGTGACGCCTGATTATTTTCGCGCGATGAACATTCCGCTGTTGCGCGGTCGCTACTTCACCGAGCACGACGACCGGTCGTTCATCGCCGGAAAGGACCTCAGCAAGCTCAATGACGGTGAGCGACTGATCGCCGGCACGAACGTCATCATCGTTGACGAACAGTTTGCAAAACGCTATTGGCCCAACGTGGAGGCGGTTGGGAAACGGATTAGGTTCGGCACTGATGACGGCGCGCCTGTACTCGAGGTTGTCGGCGTCGTCGGCCGGGTGAAGATGGAAGGCCTCGATAACGACTCAAATCGTGTTCAGGGTTACTTTTCGTTTTCGCAGGTTCCGTTTAGCGGTATGACTGTAATCATTAAGGGTCAGGGTGATCCGAATCAGTTGATTGCGTCCGCGCGCAATCAGATCCGGAACCTCGATTCCGACCAGCCGATATACAACATCCGCACGATGGACGAGATCCGGGGTGAATCAATAGCGCCGCAGCGCCTGAATCTGACGTTACTAACCATCTTCGCAGCGATCGCATTTGTGCTCGCGGTGGTCGGCATATATGGCGTCATGTCGTACGCCGTAACTCAGCGCACACATGAGATCGGCATCCGCATGGCGATTGGCGCGCAGCCGCGAGATGTGTTCCGCATGATCCTGGGCCAGGGAATGTTTCTCACGATTATCGGCATGGTGGCAGGACTGCTTGGAGCGTTTGCGTTGACGCGCTTGATGGCGACGATGCTCTTCAACGTAAAGCCGACTGACCCACTCACTTTTGCCGCCGTTGCGTTCCTGCTGATCGCCGTCGCTTTGATTGCGTGTTACATTCCCGGCAGGCGTGCGACCAAAGTCGATCCAGTCGATTCGCTGAGATATGAATAGCTGTGCGTTTGCGAGCGGTAGCGAAGCGAATCGAGACTCAGCTCAGAATTGGATGAAGACCCGACCAACCAGATGACGCTCGGTTTTGTGTCGCCCGCTTCGCGGGCTCGATGAGGGTGTCAGTACGGGAAGCGGTAGCGACCCGATCAAGACGTAACTGGCATAATGATCCCGTCGCTACTGCTCCGGGTACTGACACTGACATGATCCCTGGACCGAGACCCAGGCTATTATCTTTCGTCGCTTCGCGACTCATCCCGAATGCCAAAGATTCTCATTGCCGATGATCAGCCCGACGTGCTGGCGGCGTTGCGCCTTCTGCTCAAGGGAGAGAACTACGACATTGTCACTGCTTCGTCCCCGGCCGGCGTGCTTGGCGTAGTTGAAAGGCAGGAGTTGGATCTGGTCCTCATCGATCTCAATTACACGCGTGACACGACCTCCGGCAGCGAAGGATTGGATTTGCTGTCGCGCATACGCAGAATCGACGCGACGTTGCCGGTCGTCGTAATGACCGCCTGGGGAAGCGTTGATGTCGCGGTCGAAGCAATGCGTCGCGGCGCGCGTGATTTCATTCAAAAACCATGGGACAACGTGCGTCTGCTGGCAGTGCTGCGTACGCAGATTGAACTGGCCCAGGCCCTGCGGCGCAGTCAACGGCTCGAGGCTGAGAACCTCACGCTGCGCGATGACGGCGGCGCGGCAAAACTTCCGCAGGTTGTTGCTGAATCTCCCTCAATGAAATCGATCCTAAACGTCGTCCAACGAATCGGCCCTGCCGATGCGAACGTACTCATCACCGGAGAAAACGGCACCGGCAAAGAAGTCATCGCCCGATCGCTCCACGCGGTTTCCGATCGCGCGGCGAAACCTCTCGTGTCGGTCAACGCCGGCGCGCTGTCCCCGGGTCTGTTTGAAAGCGAATTGTTCGGGCATGTACGTGGCGCTTTCACTGATGCAAAAACCGACCGCGTGGGAAGGTTTGAGTTGGCAGACGGTGGAACACTGTTTCTGGATGAGATTACCAACGTGCCGATGAACCTGCAGGCAAAACTCTTGCGCGTGCTGGAAACGGGCGAGTTTGAGCGCGTTGGTTCGTCAAAGACGCGCAAGGTAAACGTGCGCGTGCTGTCCGCAACCAATGCTGATCTGAAAGCGGACGTGGGCGAAGGAAAATTTCGGCAGGACCTGATGTTTCGCCTGAACACCGTCGAGATTCATCTTCCGCCGTTACGCGAACGGCGTGAAGACATTGCTCCGCTGGCCGAACATTTTCTCCGCCAACACAGCGAGCGGTATCGCCGTGGTCGAATGGTTTTCAGTCTCCAGGCCCTTGAGGCAATGCGGGCGCATTCGTGGCCCGGCAATGTTCGGGAACTGGATCACGTTATCGAGCGCGCCGTCTTAATGAGCTCCGGCGATACGGTGACCGCGATGGATCTGGCGTTGCAAACTGAGCCGGCCGCGCAACTTTCCGCGCGACTCGAAGAAATGAGCCTCGAAGATGCCGAACGATTATTGATCACCAAGGCTCTCGCTCGCTTTGAAGGCAACGCCAATCGGGCGGCCGAGGCGCTCGGTCTAAGTCGCAGCGCGCTCTACCGGCGCTTGCAAAAGTATGGGTTATCATAACCCCGTGAGCACGCCCACCAAGCCATCCAAAGCGTCGACATTTTCTCACCTCGATCCAGCCTCGCGCGGCGCTCGTCTGAAATTCGAAGGCAGAGTTACCGCGCTCGCGCTCGCTGCGGGTTTTCCCGGTGTTGCTCTGTGTGCCTTGCTGCTGTGGTTGGATGGATATTCCGGCCGCGTGCAATGGACCGTCGATCTGCTGCTCATATTCTTCTGGTTAGCAATTTCGGCGAATTTAAAAAATCGCGTAGTGCGCCCGTTGCAAACACTTTCAAATATCCTGGCGGCGATTCGAGAAGGTGATTATTCGATTCGCGGCCGCCGAGCCGCCAGCGGCGATGCTTTGGGCGAAGTGATGCTCGAAGTGAACGATCTCGGCGAGACACTGCGCGGGCAAAGACTCGGCGCGATGGAAGCAACGGCGCTCCTGCGAACGGTGATGTCTGAAATCGACTCGGCGATTTTTGCGTTCGATCCGGCAAAGCGTTTGCGCCTGGTCAATCGCGCCGGCGAAAAACTCTTGGCGCAACCGCAGGCGCGCCTGCTGGGCCGTACCAGCGAAGAGCTTGGATTGACAGCTTGTCTTGACGGCCACGACGACCCGGGTCCGCATACAATGCAGATGGTTTTTCCGGGTGGCGCGGGTCGATGGGAGATACGCGGCGGTACTTTTCGGGAAGGCGGCATGCAGCATCAGCTACTGGTGTTGACTGACTTAAGCCAGACGTTGCGCGAAGAAGAACGTTCAGCCTGGCAGCGTCTGCTCCGCGTTCTTGGTCACGAGTTGAATAACTCGCTCGCGCCAATCAAGTCAGTCGCCGGCAGTCTCGCAGATTTGATCAAGCGTGAAACACAGCCCGCCGAGTTGCGTGAAGACATGCATCGCGGTCTCGAAGTTATATCGTCGCGCGCCGACTCACTGGCCCGATTCATCGAATCCTATTCGCAGCTCGCGCGTCTGCCGCAGCCGCGTTTCGAGCGGCTTAACATTGGAGAGTTGGTCGAACGGGTGGCGACTTTGGAAACTCGCTTACCGATCAAATTGCTTCCCGGTCCCGACATCATCGTGCAGGCTGATAGCGCGCAATTGGAACAGTTACTGATCAACCTGGTTCGTAACGCAGTCGACGCGTCGCTCGATTCGAACGGCAGCGTCGAAGTCGGTTGGGCAAGACAAAACGGTCAAGTGATCGTGTGCGTGAAAGACGAAGGTCTGGGGCTGGCAAATACTGCGAACCTCTTCGTTCCGTTCTTTACAACCAAAGCAGCGGGCTCGGGAATCGGGCTTGTGCTTTCACGTCAAATCGCTGAAGCACATGGGGGCACGCTTACGCTTGAGAACCGAACCGACACGAGCGGCTGCGAAGCGAGATTGACCCTGCCGCTATGAAAAGCAATGAAATTCGTCCCCCAAACGTCCCCCACCGATACGCAAATCAGGCATTGCATCCACGGTATGCGTTGCATGCACATTGATTTTTACTGAGCGGTTTTGTAAGTTGTGAAAATAAAGGAGCGGTAATTTTAATTCCCAAGCTGAAAGTTGCGGGTTCGAGCCCCGTCGCCCGCTCCAATTAGTTCCCTCAGTTCAAACCCTCGCGATTCTGATTCGAAAACAAATAGACTTTGTCCGAACGCGGCGATACTATGCTGCGCCTGCACAAAACATTGACTGAACTTCGGGAGAATCTATGAGCTGCTCAGTAGCTGCCAATCGCTTTCGTGTGTCTGCGATTCTGCTGATCGTCGTCATTGGCTTCACATCAGCGGCCGTCGGCCAGGTCAACCCTGACCTTTTCAAATCGCTTCGCTGGCGCAGCATCGGGCCACATCGCGGCGGACGCGTGCGCGCAATTTCGGGAGTGCCTTCACAGCCGAACGTCTTCTATTTCGCGCAGGTCAATGGCGGCATTTTCAAGACGACCGACTACGGCCGTACCTGGATGCCCATCTTCGATGATCAGCCGACGGGCTCGATTGGATCGATCGCGGTCGCTTTATCTGATCCGAACGTTATCTATGTTGGCAGCGGCGAAGGATTGCAGCGTCCGGATCTTTCCATCGGCGATGGAATCTACAAATCGACGGATGCCGGAAAGACCTGGACACATCTCGGACTGCGTGACGGACAACAGATTCCGCAAATTGCAGTCGATCCGCGCGATCCGAATCACGTGCTGGTTGCGGTCGCAGGTCATCCGTACGGTCCGAATGAGGAGCGCGGCATCTTTTTATCGGCAGACGGCGGTCAGTCGTTCGAAAGAGTTTTATACAAGGACGAAAACGTTGGCGGCGCTGACGTGCTGTTCGATCCGACGAACCCGAGCATTGCGTACGCGTCGCTGTGGGAATCGCGGCAAGGGCCTTGGGAGAACGGCGTGTGGACAGGCACCGGAGGCGGAATCTACAAATCCACGGATGGTGGCAAGACGTGGACACAACTAGCCGGCGGATTGCCGCAGGGGATCATCCAGGCGAATCTCGCAATTTCGTTGAGCGCGCCAAACCGTCTGTTCGCATCAGTCGCACAGCAAACGGGCGTCAATCTCTATCGGTCAGACGATGCCGGTCGCACGTGGACAGTCGCGACCACCGATACACGGCCGGCCGGGCGCATCGGCGGCGGTGACTTGCCGGTGCCGCGGATCGATCCAAAAAATCCGGATGTGATCTACTCTGCGAGCACCGTCTGCTGGAAATCTGTCGACGGGGGAAAAACCTGGACAGCATTTCGCGGTGCGCCCGGCGGTGACGATTACCAGAACGTCTGGATCAATCCAAACAATCCTGCGATCGTTTTCCTTGCCAGCGATCAAGGCGCGATCATCACCGTTAACGGGGGCAAGTCGTGGAGCAGTTGGTACAACCAGCCGACCGCGCAGATGTACCACGTCAACGCGGACAACGCGTTTCCGTATCGCTTGTGCAGCGGTCAGCAGGAAAGCGGATCAGCGTGCGTCTCAAGCCGCGGCGACGATGGCGAAATAACTTTCCGCCAATGGCATCCCGTGGCCGCACAGGAATACGGTTACGTCGTGCCCGATCCGCTCGATCCCGACACAGTCTTTGGCGGCAAGTTCACGCGCTACAACCGTCGCACGTCGCAGGCGCAAGTCATCCTGCCGAAAGCATTTTCATCTGCTGACTATCGCATGCTGCGCACGCAGCCGATCGTTTTCTCGCCAATCGACGCGCACACGCTTTACTTTGCAGCAAACACTTTGTGGAAGACGAAAGATGGCGGCGTAAACTGGGAACAAATCAGTCCGGACCTGACGCGCAAGACTTTCGATATTCCCGAGAACATCGGCAAGTATCGTTCGATGCCAACAGCACAGCCGACGCAACGCGGCGTGATTTACGCGGTCGCAACGTCGTTCCAGGACGTCAATCGAATTTGGGTGGGCACCGACGATGGTTTGATTCACATCACGAACGACGGCGGAAAGACGTGGAAAGACATCACGCCGCCGCAACTGAAGCCGTTTTGGAAAGTCTCGATTCTTGAAGCGGGACACTTCAACAAAGATGTGGCGTACGCCGCGGTGAACACTCTGCGGCTTGACGATCTGCGGCCGCATATTTTTCGCACGCGCGACGCCGGCGCCACCTGGACGGAAATCACCAATGGCATTCCGCAGAATGAAAACGTCGATGCGGTGCGAGAAGATCCGGAACGCAAAGGCCTTCTGTTCGCCGGAACTGAACGAGCCGTTTACGTCTCGTTTGATGACGGCGAGCATTGGCAATCGCTGCGGCTGAACATGCCGGCGACTTCGATTCGCGACTTGATTATCAAAGGTGACGACATCGCCGTCGGAACGCACGGTCGAGGCTTCTGGATTCTGGACAACATCACTCCGCTGCGACAGTTCGACGCGAAGACCGCCAGCGAGACTGCCGTGCTCTTCAAGCCTCAGACGGCGATGCGAGTTCGTTGGAACAACAACACAGACACACCTCTGCCGCCTGATGAGCCCGCGGGCGAGAATCCTCCCGACGGCGCGATGATCGATTACCACGTCGGGAGCGCGGGCGCCTCGACCGCATCCGTCGTCACTCTCGAAGTCAAAGACGATTCAGGTAACACAGTGCGGCGTTACTCCAGCGCTGATCCGGTTCCAACGCCCGATCCGATGCTCGCAATTCCGCCGTACTGGGTGCGGCCACCGCAGAAACTTTCAAATGAGCCGGGCATGCACCGCTTTTTGTGGGACATGCATTACGCGCCGGTCCCGGGCGTGCAACCGCAATATCCGATCTCCGCGGTTTATATGAACACGGCGCCCGCGGACACTTCGCCCTGGGCAATGCCTGGTAAGTACACAGTCGTGCTGACGGTCAATGGCCGAAGCTATTCGCAGCCGCTCACGCTACGGATGGACCCGCGCGTGACCACATCGCAGAAAGATCTCGCGGAGCAATTCAAGTTATCGAAGCAGCTTTACGACGAGTGGTTGCTGCTGGCGGCGTTAGCCGAGAGCGCGCGGCCTGTGCGCGGACACATTACTGAATTGCGACCGCGGATTCCGGAAGAATTGAAAAAGCGATTTGAAGAGTTTAGTGAAAATCTCGGCGTCTTCGCGGGCGGCGGACCGCCGCAAGGCCCGCCGGGTGCGCAGTCTCCGCGCGCAACTGTGGCTTCAGTCACCGCGAGGTTGCGGACGCTTTTCGCTCAACTCGAAGGCGTTGATCTCGCGCCAACGACGCAACAGAAGACAGCCGCCGCCGAAGTTCTGAAGGACACCCAGACGCTATTGGAAAATTGGCAGCTATTCAAGACTCAGGCGCTGCCGGCATTGAATCAGGAACTCCAAGGCAAGGGTCTGCCGGTGATTGCTGTGCCGAAATAAAGCGCCGTAGGCGCGAAATCTTTATAGCTGATTCTGCAATTCACCTGACGCACATCGAGCGACATGCAGGCATGTCGTTCGATGCGCAAGAGCTTATTCGGCCCCGTACTATAAATATTTCGCCGCTACGCGGCTCGTTGATTCACTCGCCGTCGCCATCGACGATGAGTCTAATCAAACTCAACCCAGCTTCCGAGAGACTGCGTTCGCGCCTTTTTGTAAACGTGCGCTGCCGCCGCCAAATCCTCAATGGCCAGTCCCAACGACTTGAAAACTGTAATCTCATCGTCTGAAGTGCGTCCCGGGTGCGCTCCGATCAAAACCTCGCCTAACTCTGCGCGAATGTGTTCAGGGACAATGGCGCCTTCGGCGGCGGCGAGAATGTAATCGCCAGCTTCATTCAGCGCGGATTCACGACGATCCGCAAACAGAGTTGCCGCAGCCATCGTTGCTGTATCCAATTCGCGAGCTTTTGGCGAGTACGTGCCGACCGCGTTGATGTGCGCGCCTGGCGAAATCCATTCCCGCTTGACAACCGGCTCGAATGAAGTCGTCGCAGTCACGATGATATCGGCGCCGCGTACGGCTTCTTCTGATGTCTTAATTGGCTCAATTGGAAAAGAGAACGTGCAGGCAGGGATGCCTGCGCTCCCGGCGCGCATTTCTTCCGCGAACCGTTGAGCGCTTTCGAATGTGAGCGCGGCGACGCGAACCCGTTTGATTGGACACACGCAGGCCATCGCTTCCAGATGCGAACGCGCCTGCACACCGGCGCCGATGATTGCCAGCTCGCTCGCGTCTTCACGCGCGAGCGCGCGCGTGGCGACCGCGCTGACGGCCGCAGTGCGAATCTCCGTAATGGCTGACGCATTGACCAGCGCGAGCAGTTCGCCGGTTTGG
>DASXTE010000109.1:0-7122 GCA_036505595.1 Pyrinomonadaceae bacterium | reverse complement strand
GCCGCAACTTATCGAGATGGTCAATAAGCTGGTTGGCCCGCGCTCGCTCCGGGCCAAAGTTGACATTCAGTTTGAAGATACTTCGTTCGCCACTGCCGGCATCGCTGAGAAATATCGCAGCGCCGACGGCACAATCATCGTGCAGCGGCCGGGTAAGGTCTACCTGATTGTGCAAGGGCCGCTGGCGCTCGGCGATATCGCGCACATGACTTCCGACGGCGAGCATTTTTGCATTGCGATTTTGAAAGGTGACGAAAAGTACAAGCGTTTTGTGCGCGGCACGAATGCGGCTGTCTATTCAAAGTTGGATGGCAGCAACGACGCGCCCATGAAAGGAAAGGCAAAAACTGAAGTACAGGCTGTGAAGGCGCTGTCGAACTTGCGGCCGCAGCACCTGACCGACGCGCTGCTGATCCGTCCGATCGATCTGCACGCGGCCGGCATCGTTTATGCGCGCAGCGAATTTTTCCAATCCGAAAGAGACACGGCCAGCAACAAACGCGTCGTCCGGGGATATTATTTTCTCGACGAGCTGCAAACGCTTGGAGATGGTTCAGCTCGCCTGCTGCGGCGATTCTGGTTCAATCGCGTCAACGCCGTTCAGCTCGCGCGGCTGCAAACGTTTGACGACCACGGAGTGCTGACTACGGACGTTAGCTATGCCGACTTCAAGCCTGTCGGTGAACAAGGCGTAACGCTGCCGACGAAGATTGGCTTGACGCGCCCGCAGGATCATTATCAGCTCAGTATTACCTATCAATCTCCCGAATCTGCGATTCTGGACAAGGAATACCAGCCCGAGGTGTTCGTGCTCGAGAACAAGTGGAACCTGCCCGAAGTCGATCTCGACGCGCCAAAAAAACCGTAATTCCAGGCCAATCTCCGGCAATGTCATCTCGAAGCGCACAAGCGAGTCGCTAGGCGTTCGTCAGCGCTTGTATTAATATTTTCCGTTCGTCAGCGCGATGAATGTGTTCGACAGCTTAGTCACGTCCAACATTAGGCAGCGGCCGCTGCGTTCGGCGATTAGTGTCGTCGGCGTGGCTCTGGGCGTCGCTCTGATCATGATTTTTACGGGCCTGGCGCGCGGCATGTCGAACGATCTGCAACGACGATCGTCGAACGTTCGCGGCGAGATAATTTTCACGCGCAAAGGCTCGATGTCGCTCGTCGGCTCTGCGACAAATCTAAGCACGAAATACGTCGAGCGGCTTCAGCAGATTGAAGGTGTTGAAGCCGCTACTCCGGTCATTCGCCACATTTATCCGAGCGGTGGCATCGGGGTTGATCAAATCGAGGGCGTTGAATGGAACGACTTTTCTCGGATGAACGGCATTCGCATCATCGACGGCCGCAGCCCCGTCGCTAACGACGAAGTCGTAATCGACCAAACAAAGGCGGCCCGCAAACATCCAGTTGGTGGCACGATCAAAATCTTCGGCGACAAACTTTACAAAGTTGTCGGCATCTACGCGCCGGAATCTGGCGCGCGCGCGAAGTTGACGCTGGCATCGTTGCAAGAGACGCTCGAAGCGCCCGGCAAATGTACCTATATCTTGATCAAGACCAGGCCGTCGGCGGATCCGGTCGCCGTGGCAAAGCTGATCGATCAGGAGCTGCCCGGCAACAACGTTCAGTTCACGCGCGACGTGTTCGCGAGTGTCGAAAGTTCGATTCCCAGTCTTGGCGTTTTCCTGCGCGTGCTGGTCGCGCTGTCGGCGGTGGTCAGCGCGCTCGTTGTGATGCTGGCGATGCACACGACAATCACTGAACGCACTCGTGAAATCGGAATTCTGAAAGCGATGGGCGCGTCGCGTGTGTACATTGTGGGCGAGATCGAGCGCGAAGCGATCCTGATCAGCGCGATGGGACTTGTCGTTGGCTTTGCGCTCGCGTTAGGCGCAGGATTCTTCATTCACAAATCGACAGGTCTGATTTTTGAATATGGCTGGATGTGGGCCTTGACGGCGGGGATAATTGGGCTCGTCGGCGGCGCGATTGGCGCATTTTATCCGGCGATGCGTGCCGCCAATTTGGATCCCGTCAACGCTTTGGCATACGAATAGAATGGCCGCAGCAGCGACAACAGGTAAGAAAGTGGCGATCTTAAAAGCCGAAAAGCTCGAGAAAACCTACCGCGTCGGGAAAGTTGACGTGCCCGCGCTGCGCGGCGTGTCGCTGGCAGTCGAAGCCGGCGAGTTCGTTGCCGTGATGGGGCCGTCGGGTTGCGGCAAGTCAACGATGCTGCATTTGCTTGGCGGACTTCTGACGCCGACGAAAGGCCGCATCGTCATCGATGGTGAAGACCTGACGGCAGCGACGGACGCGAAACGAACCGACATTCGCCGCCGCAAAATTGGTTTCGTCTTTCAACGCTTCAATCTGTTTCCGACACTCACGGCCGACGGCAACTTACGACTTGCGGAACGCATTCACGGCGGAAACGGTTCGGGTGATCCTGAACGACGGCGCGAAGTTCTGCGGCTGCTGCGGCTGGAGGACAAGATGCATCACAAGCCGCTGGAACTTTCCGGCGGTGAACAGCAGCGCGTTGCGCTCGCGCGCGCGGTGATCACTCAGCCCGCACTAGTGCTGGCTGACGAACCGACGGGCAATCTCGACTCGGAAAGCTCGGCCATCGTCTTGAATATGTTTCAGGAACTCAATCGTCGGTTCAATCAGACGATCATAATGATCACTCACAATCCTGAAGCCGCCGCCGCCTGTGGCCGGATCATCCAGATGCGCGACGGACACATCGTCGCCGGTTAGTCTCTTCTCCTGGACAAGATCTGCTGCACTGTTCGCTTGGCGAAGGGGCCGGATTTCGATACTCGAGCTCCGGAACTGTGATTGCACTCGACAATGGCGGCTGGTTCGGCTAAATTTCGCGCGGTCGAAAAGGCTTATGGGCTTCTTGTCGAACACAGCCAAAAAGATTGTCTTTTGGAACTATTCGCGCACGTCGTGGCAATGGGATGTGCTGTGTGTGTTGATCTTGGTTTTCATTTTTCTGACCCCGAAATCGTGGTTCGCAAACAACGAATTTCGGCGTCAGAGAACAGTTGTGCTTTCGGCTGAAGTTATTGGTGCTCAGTCAGATAGGGGCGTGATCGAGCAGCGCGCCAGGGAGCTTGCAGGCAGGCCCGATAGCCGCGTCACCGCGGTCAGGGAGGTGCGTGACAGCGCTGGTAAGCTCATCGGGTATGAGGTTGACATTCGCTGATCATCCTTTATAATTTTCGGGATTCATTCGCCGGCTGGCGCCATCCACGGTCGCCTGTTCGGCATCGTAACCCGGGGCCCGATATGGGCCTTAAGTTTTAGTGAGGAAAGTTATTATGAGAAAGTTAGTTCCCCTTTGTTTATCTGTTGCGTTGCTGGTATCGACGTTCAGTTTCCTTTCCGCTTCCCGAGCGAATGGACAGACTGCCGGTCTGGTGAGCTCCATTCTCACCCGAATGGAGAAGAATAAACGCAGTCTGAAATCTTTGCGCGCGAGCATCAGCATGACGAAATACAATTCGCAGCTTCGCGACAGCGATTCGTATCAGGGCATTGTGCTCTACATTCCGGGTGCGTCGGGCAACGGCACTTCTTTCGTGCGACTTGAATGGACGCAACCCAAGCATGAAATTCTGGCGGTTGCTAACGGGAATTACACGCTTTATCAGCCACGTCTGAAACAGGCTTATCGCGGCAAGACCGGAAGCGTGCGCGGTAAAGACGGCGATGTGCTCGCGTTGATGAATATGTCTGCCACGCAGCTTCGGACGCGGTTCGGTGAGTTTGAGGATCTCCGCGACGAAACGCTTTGGGGCGGCGTTTGGACGCAGCACTTCAAGGTGACTCCAAAGGGCGCCGCCAGCTACAAGTACATCGAAGTGTGGGTCGACAAGGACGGTATGCCGGTGCAGACGAAGATGGTCGAGAAGAACGACGACTCGACGACTGTCCGTCTCACAAATATGGAGCGGAACGGTTCCATCCCAATGGATCAGTTCAAGCTGGACCTGGCTTCGAACGTCAAAATCATCAAAGGTTAAGCGGCCGTACAGTTTTAATCTCAGGAGGGCTTTGGGCAACCGAAGCCCTTCGCGTTTGTACCGCCGATTGTCAATCGGCGAAGCCGCAAGTTAACAACTTGCGCTACTAAGTCGCTCAGCATATTCTTCAACGACAGAGTTGACGCTTCGATCCCGTCGCTACCACCACCCCTCGCGGGATGCCCGCGCGGGGGCCCCGGTCGCTCCGGGTTCTGAAACAGCAAGATGCGCAAGAGTACATTCCTCAAATTAAAACTTCGTGAAGCAGCCTTCATTTCGAAAGCGCTGCTCTCGACGAATCACGTCGTGCTGGCGCACATCATTCCGATGCGGCGCTGTAATCTCGCGTGCGGCTATTGCAACGAATACGATCAAACGTCCAAACCGGTGCCGCTTGATGTAATAAAGCGGCGCATCGACAAGCTCGCGGAATTTGGGACGTCAATCATTACCGTTTCCGGCGGCGAACCGATGATGCATCCGCAGCTCGACGATATCATTCGCCACATTCGGTCAACTGGTGCCATCGCCGGGCTGATCTCGAACGGCTATTACTTCACGCCGGATCGCATAAAGCGTTTGAATGAGGCCGGCCTCGACGCTCTGCAAATCAGCATCGACAACGTCGAGCCCGACGAGGTTTCGCGCAAAAGCCTACGGGTGCTCGACAAGAAACTGAAGTATCTTGCCGAACACGCCGATTTCCACATCAACATCAATTCAGTTATCGGCGGCGGTATCAAGAATCCCGAAGATGCCCTGACCGTGGCGAAACGCGCGGTCGAGCTTGGCTTCTCAACGACGGTGGGTGTGATTCACGACGAAGACGGCACGCTCAAGCCACTGACGCAAAAAGAAAAGGAAATCTTCCATGCGGTGAAGAAGCTGGGCAACAAGGATCACGCTCGGCTGAATTGGTTTCAGGACAGCATCGCCGAAGGCAAGCCTTACGAATGGCGCTGTCGCTCAGGCTCGCGTTATCTGTACATATGCGAAGACGGCAAGGTGCACTGGTGTTCGCAGCAGCGCGGCTTTCCCGGCATTCCGCTCGAGCAGTACACGATGGAGGATTTCAAGCGCGAGTACAAAACCGAAAAATGGTGCGCCTCAACCTGCACGATTCAGTGCGTGCATCAGGTCGGCATTCTCGACAACTGGCGCGACCCGCAAATGTCCGAGGCGGCAGTGCGCAAAGAAATGCAGAAGAAAAAGGAATCTGAACGAGTCGTGCAGATTTTGCGGACGGACTGATCGACTGTCATCACGTTTACATAAAGCGAATGGCCTCACGCCATGCAATCCTGATAGCCGTATTCTTTCTCTTTCTCATAATCAACTCTGGCGTTTTCAGGGCAATAGAGCAGAACTCCTCCGCACAAGGTGAGAATCAAGTAATCATGATGACGGTGACCGTCTGGAATCGGTCGGGGTTTGTTAAAGGATTGAAGCCTGAGTCATTCACGATTACCGATGAGAAAGTGGTTAGACCCGTGGAATTCTTCGAGAGTAGCGATGCTCCTGTCAGTATCGGAATCCTGATTGACACGTCCGGATCTATGGACCTGCCGGACTTGAGGGAGACGGCGCGACCCAAGCCAATCGCTGAACTAATCGTGCATTTTCTCGAGCTAAGTCACCCTCAGAATGAATATTTCTTGCTGGGATTCAATAAAACTCCCAAACTGCTAACTGATTGGAGTTCTGGGCAGGAAATCCTCTCCCGGAGTACCGACATTGAAAGAGGGCAGGGCGACACTGCATTCTACGATGCTTGCCTCATGGGGATTGAGAAGCTTCAAACTGCACACTTCTCCCGGCGCGCTCTGTTATTGATTTCAGATGGCCAGGACAACACATCACGTCATACGTTTCAGGATGTGCGAAACCGACTGCGCGACTCGGATGTATTGCTTTATGCGATTGGAATTATGTGGCCGAGTGACGTCGGCTCGTCATTGGGATTGGAAGGACAGAGCATTCTTGAAGAGTTGTCGGATCTAACGGGTGGTAAGACATTCGTTGTCAAAGACAAGAAACGGGAGATTAGCGCGATGGCCGAAGTAGCCAACGAACTGCACAATCAATACCGCATTGGCTTTCGATCCGGTCTTGCTGATCCGCCAAACAAGTGGCGGCGGCTCAAACTGGAGGTTGCCCCGCCGCCAAATGCTCCCCAAGAACTCCGCAAGCTTTCTTTCCGGACACGCCGAGGTTACTACACTCGCCAAGCGCCATGACGGTTGGAACGGAAAGTTGCGGCTAGAAACCCGAAGATCGTGACCGATCTGAAACCGTCGACAAGTGAATGCCTTCTTCCAATTCCCCGCCAATCTGATATAGCGAAACGGAACTCGACAAACCCAGTCCTGACAGCCTGCCAGCCATAATTACAATCATCTCGCGCGGTGAGGCCAGGCCGGCATCAATCAGAGTCCTCTCGCCGACTTTCAACAATTCTTCGGCGCTCTTTGACGGCGGAGTTAGCACTGGTTCGACGCCCCAAATCAGACTCAACTCGTTGATGACTTCACGCAAAGAAGTCATCGCCACAATCCGCTGGCGCGGACGCAGTGCGGAAAGCCTGCGCGCCATCAATCCTGATTCAGTGAAGACCGCGATCACGCGCGTGCTCATTTCGTCGGCGGCAAAGGCCGCGGCTTCACACAGCGCGCGGCTGACGCGTCCAGTCTGCCGGCCGATGATCTTGCTCATCATTTCCGGTCGGTTTTGATCGCGAGTTTCAGCGGTCTCGATGATCCGCGCCATCGTGGAAACGGCCGCGACTGAATACTTGCCGGTTGCGGTCTCGCCTGAAAGCATCAGACAGTCCGATCCATCCCAAACGGCGTTCGCCACGTCCGTAGCTTCGGCGCGCGTGGGCCGCGGATTCTCAACCATTGATTGCAGCATCTGCGTCGCAGTGATCACCACTTTACCGGCATCGTTGGCGCGCTCAATGATTTGCTTTTGATATACGGGGACGAGTTCGACGCTCGTTTCCACACCGAGATCGCCACGCGCCACCATCACGCCATCTGCCGCATCGATAATTTCGCCCAGGTGATCGATGGCTTCC
>DASXTE010000108.1:0-13637 GCA_036505595.1 Pyrinomonadaceae bacterium | reverse complement strand
GTCAACTGATGGCGGCGACACTTGGACTGAAATCACCCGTAATCAGGGCCTTCCGCGCGGCACGATTGGAATTGTCGGTATCACTGTTTCACCGGCGAATCCGGATCGGCTGTGGGCAATTGTCGAAGCGGAAGATGGCGGAGTATTTCGTTCTGACAACGGCGGCCGCACGTGGACAAAGACGAACGAGCAGCGCAACCTGCGTCAGCGCGCGTGGTACTACTCGCGCATCTACGCCGATCCGAAAAGCGCCGACACTGTTTACGTTCTGAACACCGGCTTCTACAAATCGAACGATGGCGGTAGAACATTCACGGGCATCGGCGTGCCCCACGGCGACAATCATGACCTTTGGATCGCGCCCGATGATCCTAATCGCATGATCAACAGCAACGATGGCGGCGCGAACGTGTCTTTCAATGGCGGCAAGAGCTGGAGTGAACAGGATCAACCGACGGCGCAATTCTATCGCGTCACGCTCGACAATGATTTTCCCTATCACGTTTATGGCGCGCAGCAGGACAACTCGACTGTGCGCATTGCCAGCCGTACGACTGAAGGTGGCATCAATGTGCGAGATTGGTTCGACGTCGGTGGTGGCGAGTCCGGCTGGATTGCGCCTTCGCCGAAAGATTCTGAAATTGTCTTCGCCGGATCGTACGATGGCTTGATTACCCGTTACGACAATCACACGGGCCAACTGCGCGACGTAAATCCGTACCCAGACAATCCGATGGGATGGGGTGCGGGCGACATCAAGTATCGCTTTCAGTGGAACTTCCCACTTGTCTTCTCGCCTAACGATCCAAACACGCTGTACTCGGCCGCGAACGTACTTTTCAAAACCACGAACGAAGGTCAAACCTGGGAAGCAATCAGTCCCGATCTCACGCGCAACGATAAATCGAAGCAAGGGGCATCGGGTGGTCCAATCACGAAAGACAACACAAGCATCGAGTATTACGACACGATCTTTACCGTGATGGAATCGCCCGTGCAGGCTGGCACAATTTGGGTTGGCACCGACGATGGCCTTGTGCAGGTGACGCGCGATGGCGGCAAGAACTGGTCAAACGTCACGCCGTCGAAAGACATTATGCCGGAGTGGATTCAGATCAATTCGCTCGACGCGTCGCCATTCGACGCGGGCACGGCGTACGTCGCCGCGACGATGTACAAGTACGATGACTACAAACCGTATCTTTACAAGACCAGCGATTACGGCAAGACCTGGAAACGGATTACGAACGGAATTCCCGATGGCGCTTTTACACGAGTGATTCGCGAAGATCCGAACAAGCGCGGACTGCTTTTCGCGGGAACGGAAACGGGCATGTACATTTCGTTCGATGACGGCGCAAACTGGCAATCGATGCAGTTCAATCTGCCGGTCGTGCCGATCACCGATCTGGCGATTCACAAGCGCGAAAAGGAACTGGTTGCGGCGACGCAGGGCAGAGCTTTTTGGATCTTCGACGATTTGCCGACACTGCATCAGTTGATGGATGCCGGCGGATTCAGCGCCGCATCGCAAACAAAACTCTTCAAACCGAAGGATGCTTATCGCATGCCGGGTGGCGGTGGCTTCAATCTGCCGGCGACGTCGACGATTGGAAAGAATCCCGCGAACGGTGTCGTCGTTTACTACTCGCTCAAGACTAAGCCGACCAGCGATGTCGTGCTCGAGTTGCTCGATTCGACGGGCAAGTCGATTCGGAAGGTCACTGCGCGCGCGCCGCGGCCGCAGGCAAGTCCGCAACCTGGCGCTGCTCAATTGACAATACTAGCGGAACAGCAGCCTCCGGCGACGGAAGAAGAAAGCTTCTTTGGCGGCGCGCCCGCGCGTGTCACGACCGACGTTGGTTTGAATCGATTCGTTTGGGACATGCGTTATCCGGATGCGACTCGCTTTCCGGGAATAATTCTGTGGGCGGGTCAGACACAGGGCCCCCGCGTCGCGCCTGGCAGCTATCAAGTGAAGCTCACCGTCGATGGCCAAACCATGACTGAGACGTTCGAAGTCAAACCTGATCCGCGCTTGAACACGACGCCGGGCGATTACGCGAAGCAACTCGATCTGTCTTTGAAGATTCGCGACAAGCTGACTGAGACACACAACGCGATCATTCAGATTCGCGATGTAAAGAAGCAGGTAGATGATCTGGTCAAGCGCGTTGGCTCACAATCGAAGCCAATCGCGGATAGCGGCAATGCACTAATCAAGAAGTTGACGGAAGTCGAAGAGGCGCTCTATCAAACAAAGAATCAGAGCAGCCAGGATCCCCTGAATTTTCCGATTCGATTGAATAACAAACTGGCCGCGTTGCTGGGCGTGGTGTCTCGTTCAGAAACTCCGCCCAACGATCAGTCCGTCGAGGTCTACAACGATCTGGTGCGGCAGATCGATGCCCAGCTCGCAAAACTTTCGCAGATCATGAAGACCGACGTGCCGGCATTCAATCAATTAGTGAAGGATCAGAACATTCCGGCGATTGTGGTGAAGCCGTAGGTTGTGACCTCGTAAGTGACTGATTTGCCTATGCGGTCATAAATTGTATGTGTAATGGTGAATCGGACTCACACGACTACAAATACGTTGACATACCTCTTTGCTTGGGAGTAAGTTCTCGCTGTTATCCAGGGTCCTTTTCGTGGCGTGTAACTCAAACCCTCGCAAGCTCACGCCCACGAGCCAACATCAAGCGGAGGACGCGGCTCAATCTCTTCACGCAGCCTGTGAGCGTACGCCGCGACCAAAGCTCGATCGAATTCGTGAACCCAACTGACTAAATCATTCCGACGTTCTTGGTGTTCAGCGAAGGAGGGAAAATGCCTCACGAATTTAATCCTTTCACCGAGCAAATAGTTGTCGAATATTTTGTAGGACGCGAATACAAACTTAAGCAGTTTCGTGGCGATCTTAGTGGCTTAAGGGCCAAGATGCCGAACCACCAGTACATCGCTGGTCTCAACGGTACCGGTAAGACTTCATACCTTGCTAAGTTGGTTGAAATTGCAAGAGATGATGGTTTTTTGGCAGTTATGCCAACACTTGATGCTCAGAGTCTTTCCTACAGCCACATCTCCACAATAATTCGCTCGATCGTCGCCGCTCTTGAGGAGCAATGGGGCGAACACGTTCCGAAGATCGTAAGTGATTGGGATGCCGGCAAGGACTCCAAATATTTTTATCTTCCCCGAACTGATGAGCTTAAGAGTGATCGTGTGAGGCAAGATTTTGAAAAGCTGGCAAATCTGATGAAGGAAGCCAAGATTCCGGGAGCAGTGATTTGTATAGACGAGGGACAGCGAATAGATGGTCGTGCTATGTCGGCATTGAAAAATGCCTTGCAGCAGTTGAATAGTTACCTAGTTGTACTATCGTGGCGTCTGGTTTCTGATACTGGTGGGGCAGTTGCCGCCGGGCGTCTCGAACTGGACACGAAAGCAACTAATGAAGCAGAGGGAGATATTGGCGCCAGTCGATTTTACGTTACAGGTATCCCTATAGGGCCATTTGAAACCGACCAAGAAGCTGTGGATTGCATAAGACGGCGCTTACTGGACAATGTCATACAGTTTGACGACGAAGCGATTGTTCGCATTGGACGGATTGCAAAACGTTTGCCGAAGACGATGATTCTTATTGCCAACAATCTCTATCAGAGCGCTCAAAAGGATGGTGTCCAAGTAGTTACGACGGAACTGCTCAATCAGACTTTCCGTAACATGTATCAAAAGGAGGTTATGGAAGCAGTCACGCTCTTGGACACCTCGCCTGGAGGCGTCAAGTCGGCCTTAAGGGGCCTATTGGCCTTGCGTCAGCCGGCAAATCCTGCGGCGATCGCAACACATCTTTACCCCGGAACGAAACCTGAACTTCTTATCGACTCTATAGATGGCATCCGAAGCAACCTTGACCGAGCTTGCGGTTCTTCAAGTTTTTGCATTAAAACGCAAGACCGCTATGACATCCCAAATTCGATTCACGCGTACGCCCTTGAACTAACCTTAGGAATTGTATGAATTCAACGCAAAGTCTTGCTGCCTGGTTAAATCAAATCGACGCAAACCAGCAAGTCTTCGCTGGACGCGGGCTCGACAAGACGCTGCTGTATCTGCGCAATGGACGAACTCCCGGCGAAGGTTGGGGAGCTTATCCTAAGCTGGGGAGTGATCTTCATCATTCTGCGCTCGCAATCCAAGCGCTTTCATATTCGGGCGATAGTTCATCGATCGGAACAATTGCCGGAGCGGCGTCAGTTCTTCGAAAGGGAAAAACTGATAGCTTGGACCAACTTGGCGTTGATGATCTGGGAGACCTTATCGTCATAGCGCGAGCAGAGCAACGGCCCGGTGATGAGGCCTACGTCGAAAGCCTCCTGAATTCCCTACAACGCGGTTATGAGGCTCTTACGCCTAACGAAGTTTCGGTTCGTACTTTGTGTTCAACACTACTCGCAGTTCTAGAGATCGGCCGGACAGATGTCGAGGTGATTAAGCGATGGATCGATCAATTGCTTGCCCTTCAGCGTCCGGATGGTGGGTGGCCGCCGGTTGCAGGCCAACCGAGCATGCTGGTCGCAACCGCTATGACGTTGCGTGTCCTAACAAAATCCGCAAAAGGCTCAAGCACGGAGGCGCTACGCCGGGGGTTATATTTTGTTCAGGGCGAGATAGAGAAGAATGGTTGGACTCTTATTGGTTCGGGTGGCGACACCTTTACGCAAGCCATTGTTCTGCGGGCGTTGGCTGAAGTGCCAGGGGCGGACTACAAGTTGATTCAGGACGGCGTCGACAGCCTTATAGCCAAAATGAACCAGGACGGTAGTTGGGGGAATGCCGTTGGCGAAACGGGAAACATCGAAAGTACGGCATTGAGCCTATTGGCTCTGATTGCGGCTGGGGAGAACCGATTCGTTCCAGCCCGTTTGGTGACCGCGGCTTTGATCGACGTAAAGAGTCAGCTTGATGAAATTACCGAGGAACGAAACCAATTACGCGAAGACTTTGAGAAACGGGTACAGGATGATTGCGGCGAAGTGGTAAGACAGCGCAACACATTGACGAAGGAAAACCAAGATCTTAGGGGTAACGTTCAAGCTGCACAGACGGAACTCAGGAAGGCAATTGAACTAAAGGAGTCCGCCGAATTGAGACAGCAGGTGCTGGAGCGCGAGTTGGAGCTGACGAGGCTGCAGCGTTATGACTATATAAGCACATTAAGAACCCCGACAGCTGTGCGAGGTTGGCGTCAAGTGTTTGTGAATATGGTCTTTGCCTTACCTGCTGTTATAACTGCGTTCGTGATTTGGAGGTTCTGGAAATGGCCGCCGTCCTGGTTTGGGATTATCGAGATTATCCTCTTGTTCTTCGGTGGGCTCGCGACCTCCTGGTTCCTCTTTCAGAGAAGTAGAGTATCGCTCTTGCCACGATACTTCTCCGAGGGAGCAAGCGAATACCGACTCTCGTCGGACCTGGATTCGCTCAGGTATATGTACATGGACATGGCTGGCTCCTGGCCCGCCTTCATTAGAGAAGAAGTAGCTTACCGACTTCTCAGTGACATGGTCGAAATGCCAACGGACGTCGGCTTGCGTTACGTAGAGGAAATGACATTTAGGTTAGACATGCCATCACAAGAGAGGAGTCAGTTGTCATCGTGGATGCGGTATGCGTTGAGATTAAGCCCTGGAGAACGACGAATTTTGTTTGACCAACTTCGGAGATCAACACTGAAATGATCCTCATCTGCCGGATTGCGACTCTTCTTCTTCTATTGGCCTTTGAAGAAACTCTAAGCGGTAAGTCTCCGCAGGACACGGAGTTACTTGCGCCCGTTGAGGTTCAAGCTGAAATAGCCAGTCGAGACGAAAGCGACCCAGCGGATCTGGTTGTCGTGAACTTGCGTAATCGAACTGCCGTCGATATCACGGATTTGAAAGTAGGCATTGAGTCCGCAAACGGGTCTTCGGAAGAAAAGAGGGTAGGCACTCTAAAGAGTGGACAGACTTGGGCGGATCACTTTGCCATGTCCAAGATTGAGAGTAATCCATATCTGATGGTCCATTATAAGTGGAATAGTCAGGATCATTCTGTAGCGCGGGCGCTTAGTCGGCCTAGCCTTCCAAAGACGAGCATGTTGCCTGTGCTACTACCAGTCGCGAGCAGTCTAGTTGGTGCAATACTCGGCGCGTGGCTGGTCAGTGTATTTACGGAAAAACGCGAACGTTCGCGAGCGAGATTCGAGTGGAGTAAGATGTTGTTCGAAAAGTACGAAAGGTCCTATCGAGAGTTCTTACGGAATTGGGGCGAATCAATTGTTCCGATGGTACTGCAGACTCAGTTTGAAACGTTAGAGTCCACGAGTTTGATCCCCGATTCAATTCAAGAGGCCTATAAAAGAACGCTTTCGACTCTCTCAAACGACAAAAACTCTGACGCTGAAAAGAAACAGGCCGCGTCAATTCTTCGGCAGACCGTCGCGAAGTTTATGGAACAGCCTTGGACTAGGCAAGATTGACCGAAGAGCGGCTGAATTTGATCGCATCACTTCTTAAACAAATTCGCGAACGCCTGACGCGCGTCGTTTGGTGTGCCTGAGGAGGTTTCGCGTTCCACCACCGTTCGTGCTGCGAACAGCTCACAGGTATTGCGACCGCCCTTATTCACAATCCGTGCGGTAATCGGTTTGCGGCATTCGAAACGAGAGCCTGGATCAAAATAAGTGCACTGCCGGCACGTGTGAAGATCGGCGTTGCACTTCGGGCACGTGCTGTCGAAGCCGATATTCGCCGGAACGGTTGAGCCGCACGCCGCACACTTTATCTTCTCGCCAAAGGCCATCATTCGAGGGGAGCGCGGACCTTCACGATCGCGTTTCGGCTGCGCCTGCTGTTTAGGTCGCTGCTCGCGTCCACGGTCGTCTTCCTGGTAGCCACGCTGTCGGTATTTTCGATCGCTCATTTGATTATTGGTCCAATCGGACGCCCGACATCATAGGTTAATTGGCATAAGGGCGAAAGGCCCAAGCCTCCGCGATTCCTCAGCGGGCGCCTCTGCGGTTGAATCGGTAACCGCAGAGAACGCCGAGGCATTCGCAGAGGAACTTAGAGAAATGCTGAAACCACGTCACTACGTCCCAACCGCAATAATCGGTGACGCGGGCGGGCGGGCGTGTTAAAATGCGCCGCATTATGCGCTTTGATATTGTCCTAATAAGGCTGGTTTTTACAGGGATTTTGCTGGCCGCGGGCTATATCCTCCACCCCATCCCCGGACATCGCCTGGTTTCGATGGGGGCGGCGGGAGTCGTCGCGGTGGCCATCATCTTCTTTGAAATGCGGATTCGGCGTTCGTCGCTGAAGACGCTGATCGGGGCGGCGGTCGGATCCATTCTGGGAATCATCGGCGCGTATCTGATCGGCTCGCTCATCAGCAGTCAGGAATCGATGGCCGTCGCGCCTGAGGCGAAGACATTTCTGACGCTCGCGCTCACTTTCTTTATGGCCTACGTTGGATTGATGGTGGGTGCGGCGAAAGGCGACTACATCGAGTTGTCGGCGCTGGGCGGAATTTTCAGCGACAAGACGGCGCGGCGCGACGTGAAGATTCTCGACACGTCGGTGATCATTGATGGCCGCATTGCCGACGTTGCCGAGACGGGATTTCTCACCGGCACCTTGATCGTGCCGCAATTCATTCTGCGCGAGTTGCAGCAGGTGGCCGACTCGCCTGACTCGTCCAAGCGTCAGCGTGGCCGGCGCGGCCTGGACATGCTGAATCGTTTGCAAAACAACAGCTCGCTCGATATTCAAATTATCGAAACCGATTTTCCGTCCGTGCGCGAAGTTGACTTGAAGTTGATCGAACTTGGCAAGCAGCTCGATGCGGTCATCGTCACAAACGATTTCAATTTGAACAAAGTCTCGCAACTTCGCGGCGTGACGGTTCTGAACATCAATGAGCTGGCGAACGCGCTGAAGCCGGTGGTGCTGCCCGGTGAATCGATGCGTGTCTTCATTCTGAAAGAAGGCAAAGAGTACAACCAGGGCGTCGCATATCTTGACGATGGCACCATGGTCGTCGTTGACAACGCGCGGCGACTCATCGGCAAAAACGCGGACATCGCGGTGACGAGCGTCTTGCAAACGACTGCCGGGAAAATGATCTTCGGGCGGCTCTGCGAAGATAGCGAGGCGACCGGAAACGGGGAACGCGCGCGTCGACTGCGCGAAGTGCGTTCCGCGCCGGCATTGACGCGCATCACCGACACAGAATCTTAAGCGAATGAATGTCGCCATAGTCGTGGCTGCCGGGAAGGGAACGCGGCTCGGCGGCGACCGCCCGAAACAATTTCACGAGTTGGGCGGCGTTCCCGTAATCATTCACACGCTGCGGCAGTTCGAGCGCAGCAAGCAAATCGACGAAGTCGTTACGGTTCTACCCGCCGATGAAACGGCGGGTTTTGAGTCTTTTGCGCGGAAATTTGGGTTGGCCAAGACGAAACGCGTGGTGGCGGGCGGTGTGACGCGAGCGCGATCGGTGAGGAATGGGCTGGACGCAATCGGCGATGCCGAGATTGTTGCGGTTCACGATGGCGTGCGACCGTTTGTCACGGCCGAGGAAATCGATCAAGTGGTGCTGGCGGCGCAGAAAACCGGCGCGGCTGTTTTGACGGGCGCCGTTGCGGATACGATAAAACGAGTCGACGCCGGCCGCATCACGGAAACGATTCCACGTGCAGACTTGCGCCGCGCGCTCACGCCGCAATGTTTTCGTTTGGAACTTCTGAAGCGCGCATACGAGCAACTGGACGAGTTGGAATCAGCCGGCGTGGAAATCACCGATGAAAGTTTGCTGGTTGAGCGATTGGGCGTCGAAATAGTTTCAGTTGAAGGCAGCGCGCGAAATATCAAGATTACGAGTCAAGAGGATTTGAAGCAGGCAGAAGCACTCTTGCATTGAACGGAGCGCGGGCATCCTGCCTGCGGTGCGCCGGCATCTTGCCGGCTCTTTTGGCGCAATCACAAACGTGCGGGCAAGGATACCCGCGAACCGCCGACAAGATGTCGGCGCTCCATCCATGTTCAGAATTGGCATCGGCAATGACACGCATCGGTTGGTCGCCGAACGGCGACTGATTCTCGGCGGGGTAAACATTCCGTGTGAGTTCGGCGCCGAAGGCCATTCCGATTCCGACGCCTTGGCTCATGCCGTGATCGATGCGGTGTTGGGAGCCATGGCCGAGGGAGACATTGGCGTTCACTTTCCTGACGGCGATCCAAAATGGAAGGACGCAAACAGTTTCGACATGCTGGGGCACGTCATAGGAGTTGCCCGGCAGCGTGGATTTCACATCGTGAATGTAGACGCAACCGTAATGTTGGAACGACCCAAGCTGCGCGAACACATTGACGCGATGCGCCAAAACTTCGCGCAAACTTTGAAAGTAGACATTAGTTGCATCAGCGTAAAAGCGAAGACCGGCGAAGGTCTGGACGCGGTGGGCCGCGGTGAAGCGGTGAGCGCTCAGTCGATCGTACTTCTCTCTGACGAAAATAATTGAGGCCCCAGGACATCATTCGCAAGAAACGCGATGGCGCGGAATTGTCGCGCGACGAGATCGCTTTCTTTATTCAGGGCGTAACGCGCGGTGAGGTTGCTGATTATCAAATCTCTGCGTTGCTGATGGCGATCTTTCTTAACAGCATGACTGACGCGGAGCAGTCTTCGCTCACCGAAGCGATGCTGCATTCCGGCGAGATTCTTAACTTTTCAGACATTCCAAAACCAAAGGCCGACAAGCATTCCACCGGCGGCGTTGGCGACAAGACTTCGCTGTTGATTGCGCCCATGGCGGCCGCTGCTGGAGTTTGTGTGCCGATGATTTCAGGGCGTGGACTCGGTCACACCGGGGGCACGCTGGACAAGTTGGAATCGATTCCGGGATACCGAGTTAATTTGTCGCTGACAGAGTTCCGCTCGGTGCTCGAAGCGGTCGGGTTCGCGATGAACGGGCAAACGGCCGAGATTGCTCCGGCGGACAAAAAACTCTACGCATTGCGGGACGCGACCGCGACCATCGAAGCGATTCCTTTGATCGTCGCGTCGATTATTTCGAAGAAGGGCGCGGCCGGTTTGGGCGCGATGGTTATCGATGTGAAGACCGGCTCGGGTGCCTTCATGCGCGAACCCGCGAAGGCCAAACAGTTGGCGCGGGCTCTCGTAAAGACAGGCAATTCATTGGGCATTCAGTCAGAAGCATTGATCACTGACATGAATCAGCCGCTGGGCCGCGCTGTCGGTCACTCGGTGGAAGTAGTTGAATGCATCAAACTCCTGCGCGGCGAAGTGGAAGAAGGTGCGCGGCCCGTACTCGACCTGTCAGTTGAGCTTGCCGCGCGGATGGTTGTGCTGGCGAAACTTGAGGACACGATCGAGGCGGCGCGCGAGCGAATCAAAAGAGTTCATGAGTCAGGCGCGGCGCTGGAAACATTTCGCCAGAACGTGCAGGAGCAGGCGGGCGACCCGCGCGTGTGCGACGAGCCGCACAACATTCTGCCGTTGACAGACAAAGCGTTTCGGGTAGAATCGCCGCGCTCCGGATTCATCACGAGCGTTGATACGGCTGAAGTGGGACATGCCATCGCCGAAGCTGGTGGCGGCCGCGTGCGCATCGAAGACAAAATCGATCCGCGCGTGGGATACTTGAGCGAGGTCAAAATAGGCGAACAAGTTCGCGCCGGCGATGCGCTCGGAATTGTTTTTTGCGAGGACGCCGCACGCGGTCAGACCGCCGCGGCACGAATTCACGCTGCTTTCAAAGTCGGCGAAGCACCGCCAGATGAGCTGCCCAGGTTGATTAAGGAAGTGATCGACAAATGAAGCTCAAAGTTTTTATCGCACTAACCATCGTTAGCTTGCTGATTTTCAGCGGTGTCGCCTGTCATCGCGTCAGCTATGGCGCGGACGATCCGAAGAAAATTCACGTCGGCATCGTGTTCGACATTGGCGGCAAAGACGACCGATCCTTCAACGCGGCGGCGTGGGTCGGCGTGAAATGCGCCGAGACAGGTCACCGTCCTGACGGACAGCCTTGTCTGGATGAAAATGGCAATCCGAAACAGGCATTCGACATCGTGCTGCGCGACGTCGAGCCCGGCAATCCAACCTCAATTGAGCCGGCGATGCGGGCATTTGCCGAACGCGGCTACGACCTCGTTATCGGCGTAGGTTTTGCGCAAGCGCCGATCATGGAAAGGGTCGCGCGCGACTACCCGAATATTCACTTTGCGATTATCGACGGCGTGATCTTCGAGGCTGACGGCAAAACGCCGAAGGCCAACGTGGCGTCGCTCGTTTTCAAGGAACACGAGGGCTCGTACCTGGTTGGCATGCTTGCGGCGAAGGCGACCAAGACGAACACCGTTGGATTCATTGGTGGCATGGACATCGGATTGATTCATCGCTTTGAAGGCGGGTACGAACAAGGCGCTAAGTCGGTAAATCCGAAAATCCAAGTCATTCAGAATTACGTCGGCGTCACGGACGCGGCGTGGAACAATCCGGGCAAAGGAAAAGAAATTGCGCTCGCGCAAATCAGCAAAGGCGCCGATGTAATCTTCACTGCGGCGGGGAATTCAGGGTTGGGCGCGTTCGATGCCGTTGAGCAAGCTGGAAAAGACTCGACAGGGCGCGCGACTCACTTCGTCATCGGCGTCGATTCAAATCAGAACATGGTCAAGCCGGGATTTGTCCTGACCAGCATGGTCAAGCGCGTCGACAATGCGGTGTACGACATCGTTAAAGACGTCGTCAATCACAAATTTCAGGGCGGATTTCATGAGTTCGGTCTCGACAGTGCCGGAGTTGGCTATGTGATTGACGAAAACAACCGGAACTTAGTTTCGCCTGAGGCGCTAAAAGAAGCCGAAGAGGCAAAGCAAAAGATCATTAACAAGCAGATCAAAGTAATTGATAGGATGTTCCAGTGATCGAATTACGCGATATCACCAAACGTTTCGGCGAAGTACTCGCCAACGATCGCGTTAGTTTTAAGGTCACGCCCGGAACAATTCACGCGATTGTCGGCGAAAACGGCGCCGGCAAGTCTACGGCGATGCGCATCGCGTACGGCTTCTACACGGCCGACAGCGGCGAAATTTTGATTAATGGCGAGGTCCGCGAGATTCGCACGCCGCATGACGCAATTGCGCTCGCCATCGGCATGGTGCACCAACACTTCATGCTGGTTGAGCCGATGACGGTTGCAGAGAACATCGTCCTTGGCGCTGAACCGGGCAATGCGTCCGCTCTCGATCTCAAAAAAGCTACCACTGAGATTCGAAAAGTTTCGGATGAATTCAAGCTGGCCGTCGATCCCAATGCAACCATCGAAAGCTTATCCGTCGGCGTTCAGCAGCGCGTCGAACTGCTGAAGGCACTCTATCGTCACGCGCAGTTGCTGATTCTCGACGAGCCCACCGCAGTTCTCACGCCGCAGGAAGTTGAAGAGTTTTTTGCGATCCTACGCCGCATGCGCGAGCAGGGAAAAACGATCATCATCATCACTCATAAACTTTCTGAGGTGCTGGCGATTTCCGACGACGTCACGGTAATGCGCGACGGGCGCGTCGTCGGTAATTTGAAAACCAGCGAAACGAATGCCGCAGAGTTGGCGCGTTTGATGGTCGGGCGTGAAGTTCTCCTGCGCGTCGAAAAGCCCGACGCCAAACCGGGCGCGCCGGTGCTTGCCGTCAGTGGACTTTCGATTACTGGCCGTGATGGCACGAAACGCCTTAACAATGTTTCCTTCGATGTGCGCGCGGGTGAAATCGTCGGCATTGCCGGTGTTGAAGGCAATGGCCAGACGGAATTGATCGAGGCGCTGGCCGGACTGATACCGGGCTCATACATCTCCGGCAAAATTGGTTTTGAAGGCAAAGACGTCACCAACACCGACGCGCGGCGAAAAAAGGAACTTGGCATCGCGCATGTTCCTGAGGATCGGCATCGCCGCGGATTGTTGCTGGATTCGAGCCTGGCAGAGAACACAATTCTCGGAGTTCACTATCGCAAGCCCGCTGTCACCGGCATCGGTAACATAATTCTGGACGAGAAGGGAATTCGCCGCCGCGCGGAGCAGGTGATTCGCGACTTCGACGTGCGTCCGCCGAATCCGGTTTTGCCGGCGCGCGCTTTGTCCGGAGGCAACCAGCAGAAATTAATCATCGGCCGAGAATTCGAGCTGCCACCGAAGCTTCTGCTCGTTTCCCAACCAACGCGCGGAGTTGATATCGGCGCGATCGAATTCATTCACCGGAAAATTGTCGCGATGCGCGACGCCGGCTGTGCAGTGCTGCTGGTATCGGCCGAGTTGGAAGAAGTGACTGCTTTGTCAGATCGCTTGCTGGTGATTCACAACGGCGAGATCGTCGGCGAGGTTAATCCGAAGGTGACAACAAATGAAGAGATTGGACTCATGATGACAGGCGGCCATAAATGAAACTTCTGCGCGAAATTCTGTTTCCATTGATCGCCGTCATCGCCGCTTTCATTGTCGGCGGCATCGTTGTCTTCCTCATCGGCGACAGCCCGTTTCAAACTTACAAACTGCTGATTGGCAGCGCGTTTTC
>DASXTE010000107.1:0-6266 GCA_036505595.1 Pyrinomonadaceae bacterium | reverse complement strand
AGCTTCGCAGGTGGACGGCATCGATTTTATCGCCAGCGCCCACACCCATACGTTCATGGAAAAGCCCGTGCTGCAAAAGACGCCTAATGGCGGCAACACGATCATTTTTCAGGTTGGCCGCAGCGGCATTTACGTCGGCCGTGTCGATTTCACTTTGAAGGACGGGAAAGTCACCGCGTCCGTGGGCAGGTTGTTGGATTTAAGAGACGAATCGCTGGCGTAATGGCTGATGACGCAACCAGAGATCGAGTGCGTGCGTTGGTGCGCGACGTGCTTAGCAAGGCGTTGCCGGAATCACCTGCGTCTTCGTCCTCGTCAACGGGCAGTGCGGCGGGTGGTCGCCCGTCTCTAAACAATCCGAGCGGTGTCTCATCAGGTCCCGCCATCACGCGCGACGAATCTGCCAAGCTTGTCATCACTGAAGACGACGTGCGGGGGCTCGAGCACGGGGCGGTCTTGCGCATCTCTGAAAACGCGCGCCTGACACCCTTGGCGGCAGACATCGTCAACGATCGCGGCATTGAAGTGGTTCGCCGCATCCCGCGCAGCGGCCTAAAACAGAAAAAGACAATTGCAGTTGGATCCGACCACGGCGGCTACTCGATGAAAGAAGAGTTGAAGAAGTTTCTCATCGAACTCGGACATCGCGTTCACGACTTCGGCACAAACTCGGAGAGCGCAGTTGACTATCCGGACTTTGCGCACGCAGTCGCCCGCGCAGTCTCAGACGGATCAGCCGAAGTAGGCATCGTCATTGATGGCGCCGGCGTCGGCTCAGCCATGACCGCCAACAAAGTTCCCGGCGTGCGCGCCGCCGCGTGCTACTCCGTCGAAGTTGCGCGCAACTCTCGCGAGCACAATGGCGCCAACGTACTCACGCTCGGCAGCAAGACCATCACCACCGACCAAATGCGCGAAATAGTTCGGGCCTGGCTGGCAACCGACCTCACCGAAGAACGCCACCGCAAACGCGTCGGAAAAATCGAAGCGATAGAGCGGCAATACCAGCGATAATCTCGCCGTGCTAAAATAACTCTGCGTCCGATGTTGGCGCGCACCGCTAATGCCCTTTTCACACAACGGCGATTTCGAACAACTGGTCGAGCAGATTACGGACGTAATTTACGCGCGTCTGAACGGCGACACGACGGATCAAGCGAAGATGTGCGGGTGCACGTCTGAGTGTTTTCATCGTTGCCCTGAGCGGATGCATCGCGTCGTGGATGCAGGCGCGGCGCGCATCGGACTCGTGCTGGGCCAGACGGCTTCGGCGCGCGACTGGGCAAGCTTGATCGACCACACGCTTCTGAAACCTGACGCCACGGAAAGCGAGATTCGCCGGCTATGCGAAGAAGCGGCGCAATATCGTTTCGCGTCGGTGTGCGTGAATCCTACTTGGGTGCGCACGTGCGCTTGCCATCTGGAAGGCACGGGC
The DNA here is from genome assembly GCA_036505595.1 of Pyrinomonadaceae bacterium. GTDB lineage: Bacteria > Acidobacteriota > Blastocatellia > Pyrinomonadales > Pyrinomonadaceae > UBA11740. The sequence continues at coordinate 4,831 of DASXTE010000107.1, read as the reverse complement.
GTGCCGGTTTGCACGGTCATTGGATTTCCGCTGGGAGCGACGCTGGCGGATGTGAAGGCCTATGAAGCGCGCCGCTCGATCATGGAGGGCGCACGCGAAGTCGACATGGTCATAAACGTCGGCGCGTTGAAAAGCGGCGACGATTGTCTGGTCGAGCACGACATCCGCTCGGTCGTGCAAGTCGCGCACGAATACGACGTGACGTGCAAGGTGATCATTGAGACCGCGCTGCTCACTGATGATGAAAAGGTGCGCGCTTGTCAGGCGGCAAAGAACGCGAGCGCGGACTTCGTCAAGACTTCGACCGGATTTGCAAAGGGCGGCGCGACGGTTGCCGATATCGCTCTGATGCGGCGCGTCGTAGGTTCAGAGCTGGGAGTAAAAGCGTCGGGCGGCGTGAAAAGCATGGCTGACGCGCGCGCGATGGTCGAAGCCGGAGCGACGCGTATCGGCGCCAGCGTGGGCGTTAAAATTGCGCAGGAAGCCGCCGGCACAAAAAGCAATGGGCAGCCGGCCTTGGCTTACTAACGATAATCAAAAATCTTCCAGAGTCTTCCCGCAATTTCAAATTGAAAATTGAAAACTGCAAATTGCAAATCTAGGTTTTCGGTCTTTGGCCTCAGGTCTCTGGTTCTTGTCAAAGCCCAAAGACCAAAAACCAAAGTCCGATGGAATCGATTTGCACTTTTCAATTTTCAATTTTCAATTTGCATTGCTTTTCTCGCCGGCGGAGCTTTCGCTCAAACGCCGACGCCAACTCCCGATCAAGACGAAGTTGTCCGCGTCGATACCGATCTGACGAATCTTCTCTTCACCGCTACTGACAAAAGTAGTCGCTACATAACAACGCTTCAGGAAAACGACATTCGGGTGCTCGAGGACGGAGTGCCGCAAAAGCTGTTCACGTTTCAGCGCGAGACCGATCGGCCATTGTCGATTGCGTTTCTGATCGATGTGAGCATTTCGGAAGAACGAACGCTGCCGGACGAAAAAGCCGCGGCGCGCACTTTCATCGAGAACGTTATGCGATCCAGCAGAGACCAGGCGGCGATCATTCCGTTTGAAGGCTACGCCCATCTCGAGCAGCCCTTGACGCGCGATGTGCTCTCTATCTATCGCGCGCTGGAACGCGTGGAGGTTGCTTTTCCTTCGTATCTGGGTTCGGCGCCCGCGATCAGCGGCATCACTTCGGGACCCGGCACGATTGCACCTCCCGGCGAAGGTTCGACGGCGATTTGGGATTCAGTGTACGTCACATGTCGCCGCGTCCTGGCGCCGGATCGAGAACAGCGGCGGCGCGCCATTGTCCTGCTCACTGACGGCCGTGACACTACCAGCCGCGTCGCGCGCAACGCCGCAATTGATCAGGCTATCGCTACGGAAACGGTGATTTACGCAATCGGCATCGGCGATAAGAAATACGAAGGCGTGAATAAAGGCGCGCTTCGAGAAGTTGCCGAGGGAACCGGCGGCCGTGCGTTTTTCCCAAAAAAAGAAGAGGACCTTCGGGCAGCGTTCAGCGAAATCGAACAGGAGCTTCGTTCGCAATACCTCGTCGCTTACTCCTCAACGAACAAGACTCGCGACGGCTCATTCCGCACCATGATGATCGAGATCGCTAATCCTGAACTGAGGAAGCAAGGTCTGAAGCTGCGTTACCGGCCGGGATATTTTGCGAAGAAGGCAGGGTAGCCAACCGCGTAGCGGTTGTATTCAATAGCCGTGGGCAGCGCCCACGGATCATGAGATGGTAGGTTTTCCAACCGCGCAGCGGTTGAATTCAATAGCCGTGGGCAGCGCCCACGGATTGAGATGGTAGGTTTTCCAACCGCGCAGCGGTTGAATTCAATAGCCGTGGGCAACGCCCACGGATCATGAGATGGTAGGTTTTCCAACCGCGCAGCGGTTGAATTCAATAGCCGTGGGCAGCGCCCACGGATCATGAGATGGTAGGTTTTCAAATCGCGAAGCGACTGAATTCAATAGCCGTGGGCAGCGCCCACGGATCATGAGATGGGTAGGTTTTCAAATCGCGAAGCAATTGAATTCAATAGCCGTGGGCAACGCCCACGGATCATGAGATGGTAGGTTTTCAAATCGCGAAGCGATTGAATTCAATAGCCGTGGGCAACGCCCACGGATCATGAGATGGTAGGTTTTCCAACCGCGCAGCGGTTGAATTCAATAGCCGTGGGCAACGCCCACGGAACGAGTAGGAAGATCAGCCCCGACCCTGAAAGGGTCGAATCAAGTCCACAAATATCGCTCGTCATATTCGATTCCGTATTCGTTCAATAACTCAAGCAGCTCTTCCTGGAAAGACCTCTTACGATGATGTTCTTTCTGCGCGGCTATGTAGCGCTTCAACGCTTCGACTTGAGAAATTCCAATCGAGAAGGCTCCATAACCATCCTGCCAATGAAAGTTTCGGAAGATGTTTCCCTTTGTCTTAATCCACGAGGAGCTATCTTTCTTCACGTCCTTCATCAGCGAACTTAGTGCGATATTTTTGGATTGAGAGATTAGCAAATGGACATGATCGGCAGTTCCACCTGCAGCGAGCAAGCGACAGCCGTTGTTCTTGAGAATCCCGCCGATTTAGGCGAACAATTCGGGTTCAATCTCAGGCGTTATGAAAGGCTCGCGGTTCTTCGTAGAGAAAATGACGTGAGTCAGAAGGCTGACCAGCGTTTGGGCCATGGGAGCTTCCTTTCGGGCTATCTTATTCGACCCTTTCAGGGTCGGGAATGTTGGGTTGCCCCGATCCGTGGGCGTTGCCCACGGCTATTGAATTCGTCCGCTGCGCGGACTAAAGGAGTCGATTTCGACTGCGCGAAGCTGCGGTGTAATCGTGGCAACCGGCGGAGTGAAATGAAGCTCAAGCGCGTCGCGCAAATTCTCGAGCGCCTCATCCTCAGTCTTTCCTGACTCGCAACATCGACCTCGATGCACTGAGCCACGAACCATCCATCTTCTTGCCAAATGCTGGCAGTGAATTTTTGTTTCATGATTGATGCCCCTTGGTCAAACAGACTTGGAACTGAATTGTCGGTTGCCTAAGCACGCCTCGACGAAACTGAGGCCGAACGCTGTCATGCAAACATACTCGTAGTGATGATCGAAGCTTACATAGTCATACATTTGAAGAAGTTGGCGGCCCCCATCGGAATGTACCATTTTTGTTTCGACGAAAGATGAAATGCATCTTAGCCGCGTAAGATTGTCGATCGAATTTTCGTATAGATCAGAACCAATCTTTAGTTGCTCCATAATTGCCGGGCCTTCGATTGCAACGTTCGTCGGTGAAGGATCGGACGTGTTACTCATCCACAGTTCTGGGCCTGATGTTGTGGGTATTCCTGCGCGGATCGCCTCATATCGGCGATAAATAGTCTGAAGAATGTGCACATCAATAACTTCTAATTGCTTAAGAATGTCTATGAATGCGGAGCGAAGAGTTCCATCGAAATTCGGATCTGCCGCAGACGCAAGAAGACTCGCCCACAAGTCCTGCAACTCATCATCGTCCTCAAGAGACGCATACTCCAGTATGGGCAATGCAAACTTCGGTGATACACGTCGGAGGCCTTCTGTAATGCCGCGCTTTCCTGATCATTTCTTCAAAGCAAGAATCGAGACGAATTAACCTTTCCGCGCGAACAAACCTCAATTTATCAGAAAGCATGTTTGAAGCTATTTCAAGAGGTTCACCAATCAGTCTCGCAACAAATTTGCCGAAGTCTCGACTGATTGCAATTCCCGTATTAGCAGTTTTTGCGATCTCCTGAACTGCTTTCGCTGATTCGGAAATTTCACTCATAGGTTCTAAAACTCGGCAATGAAACTATTCTATTATGTCTCGAACCTGATGTTAATGAGCGGCCGAATTGGCTTGAATCCATGCTGCCTTCCCTATATCCTCGCCGCAGTTTATGCCGCCAAAACGAAATCTTCTGGCAGTCATCCTGGGTGGTGGTGCAGGCAGCCGCCTGTTTCCGCTGACGCGCGATCGTTCGAAGCCCGCGGTGCCGCTGGGCGGAAAATATCGCCTCGTCGATGTGCCGATTTCGAATTGCATCAATTCGGATGTGATTCGCATGTTCGTGCTGACGCAGTACAACTCCGCGTCGCTCAACCGGCACATTGCGACGACGTATCGCTTCTCGCCGTTCGCCGATGGCTTCGTGGAGATTCTTGCCGCCGAGCAAACTCCCGAACGTCCCGATTGGTTTCAAGGAACCGCCGACGCCGTGCGCCAGGTGTTGCCGCACATTCGCGACTGGCGCATTGACACGCTGCTGATTCTTTCCGGCGATCATCTTTATCGGATGGACTATCGCAAGTTCCTCGCGCGACACTACGAAACTAATGCCGACATCACCATCTCAGTAATTCCGATTGTTCCCGACTCAGCCAGCGAATTCGGTTTGCTAAAGGCAGACAACGACGGCCGCGTCATCGAGTTTCGCGAGAAGCCAACCGGGGAAACCTTGGAAGCGATGCGCGTCGATACCACTTCGTTTGGCTTGAGCGAAGAGGAAGCGCGCGCGCGCCCCTACCTCGCGTCGATGGGAATCTATGTTTTCAAGTACGACCGGCTGGAAGAGGTGCTGGCGGAAGATACTTCGCGTCTGGATTTTGGCAAGGAAGTAATTCCCGGCAGCATCCACAAATACAATATCCAGGCTTATCTCTTCAACGGATATTGGGAAGACATCGGAACGATCGGCGCGTTCTACAAAGCCAACCTCGACATGACTTCGGCAATTCCGCCTTTCAATTTGTTCGATGCGGAAGCGCCGTTGCTGACACGTTCGCGCTACCTGCCGCC
>DASXTE010000106.1:0-13456 GCA_036505595.1 Pyrinomonadaceae bacterium | reverse complement strand
ACCGGCCCCAGCGGTAGGCTATGCCACGATGCGAATGTGGTTAGGGGTTGGCTGTCACAGAAACGAAGAGACAGTCACTAAGAATATGTTTTTCTCTTGACAGCCCTTTCATAGAACAAATCGTTGGACGCGAGCGGCGGGAGCGTGAACTCATTGCTGATTTCCAATTGCCGATTGTCGATTTGATTCGCGCCGCCGCGTCAACTCTGACGTTAGGCGGCTGCCGGGAATTTGCGTAGGATCGATTGATTGGAGAGCGATATGTCACACGGCAAGATCTGTTACCTTGAAATTCCAGCGATAACGGTGGAAGCATCAGCCGGCTTCTATAGCAGTATTTTTGGCTGGACCGTGAGAAAGCGTGGCGACGGTGAGCTTGCGTTCGACGATACTGGCGGCGTTAGCGGAACATGGGTGAAGGAGAGCGACAGAACTCCGGATGAACAGACACGCATATACATCATGGTGGATGATATTTCGGGCACTCTCAAAAAGATCGAGGCTGCCGGTGGCAGGGTGCTGACGCCACGAACAGACATCGCCCCAGGTTCCGGCGCATTTGCCGTTTTCGCGGATCCCGCGGGCACCGAATTCGGACTTTACGAGGAGCCGAAGCGCTAGTCGAAGACCGCCTAACACTTCGTTGGACGCGAGTGGCGGGAGCGTGGCGGCTAAGGGCAAAGGGCCAAGCGCAAAGGGGAATGAATTCGCGCCGCCGCGTCAACTCTGACGTTCGACGCTTCGCACAATTTCGTACGCGAATGACACATCGTGCTAACACTAGCAGCGAATAGGGCGTCAATAAGATCTCAGGGGAAACTAGAAAGTGAGAGTTACGTGAAAAAAAGACTGGTAATGATCGGCCTGTTCTCGCTCATATTTGGCGCTTTATGCGCCACTTCATTGGGTGCGAAGGAAAGTGAACTTAACGGACATTGGGAAGGTGCAATCAACCAACCATCTGGCGAGTTGAAGATCGCGGTTGACTTTACGACAGATGGCGCCCTTAAGGGGACTTTCACCCTACTCGCTTCCGCAGCCCTCAACTGGCCGCTAAGGGTCGCTTACGCCGCGCCTAGCGTGAAATTCAGATTGCCTACGGGTTTGCTCTTTGACGGCGAACTTCAAGGGGACACAATTTCAGGTAAGGTTCCGTCTCCGACTGGGGGCCACACCGATTCTTTCTATCTGAAACGAAAACCTGCTGCTCCTCTGCCGTACAAAGAAGAAGAGATACGCTTCCAAAGCAGCAGCGTTACACTTGTCGGGACGTTGAGATTGCCGCTTACAAAGGGTAAGCATCCCGCCCTCTTCATTATGCAAGGCTCGGGCGCAGTGGATCGTGATGGCGAATGGTTCTACGCCGACCATTTCACGCGTCAGGGGATTGTGACTCTCGTGTACGATAAGCGCGGCACCGGAAGTTCAGGAGGCGACTACCGAGACGAGAGTATTAATGACTTTGCAGCGGAAGCGCTGGCCGGGATTCACTACTTGCAAAGCCGAGGCGAAGTCAATCCGAAGCGCGTCGGACTGTATGGTAGAAGTCATGGGGGCATCGTCGCCCCGCTGGCGGCCTCTCTTTCGAATGATGTCGCCTTCATCATCAACGTCTCGGGCGCCGGCGTCGCGCCATATCAACAAGTAACATATCAGGCGGAAGCACAAATGCGACGTGACGGCTTTTCCGAAACTGATATTGCTGCGGCCATCACCTATATGAATCTAAAGTGGGAAGTGGCGCGCACTGGGGGCGAAGGTTGGGACCGGCTCCAGGCTGCGACGCAAAACGCCCGCGACAAGAAATGGCTCGCTCGTGCGCAGCCGGCAACGAAACTGGAAGACATAGTCCCAAGTTGGAAGCTAGAAATGGGCTACGACCCAATGCCGGCTCTGGAAAAAGTGAAGTGCCCGGTCTTAGCTATCTTTGGAGAGTTGGACACGTTCACGCCGGTCGCAGAGACAAAGGCCAATTACCAGAAAGGGCTCGGGAGAGCTGGAAATAAAAATCTTACTATTAAGGTGTTTCCTAATGCCGATCACGCTCTCCTTGTCTGGCCCAAGCCTAATGATCAAAATCACTGGCCAGTATTGGCGGCCGGATACTTGGATATGATGACTAACTGGATCGAAAAGCATGGCGACGCGCGTCGGTGATGACCATATCTGAACCATGTCGTCCCTTCAATGCTGCGTCGAACAAATCGCTGGACGCGAGCGGCGGAAGCGTGTTTTGTAACTTGACTGATCCGGCGATGCGTTCGTGAATTCGCGCCGCCGCGTCAACTCCACCGTTCGGCGCTTCGGATCTTTTGTGCAACGAAAGTCATTGGGGCGACACTAACACCTTAGAACAGCGGCAATGTTTTATTGGTACTGAGTTTGTACAATGAAAAAATTATTGGCGGTTGCCACTTTCGCATTATTATTCGGTAGCCTGTCGCTGTTACCAGCCTATGCACAGATGCGTCCGAATTATGAGTTCACCGGCGGATGGTGGTTTGAGGGGACAGCCTTTGTGCGCAAAAAGCTGTATGTGGTAGATGGTGTGTTTCAGAAGAGACGGCCGTCACGCATCGACAGGGTAATCGAACTTGGGAACTTGTATGTCGTTCCTCCCTTCGGCGATGCCCACAGTCACGCCTACGACAATCCAAAAACGATCGCGAATGTCGTCGAGACGAATCTCCGCGACGGAATCTTTTACGGGCTTTCTCTAACGAATTCGATTAAGGGCAAACGGTCAGTCGCGGATAAGGTCAACAAGCCGTGGAGCATGGACGTGGCCTATGCCGACGCGGGCCTGACGGCGACGCTTGGGCATCCGATACTCTCGGCCGAGGTCACCGCCAACGGCTATTCCTGGGATTCCCTCGGAACAAATTGGTCGCGCCTACTCAAAAGCCACACCGCGGAGGGCGACGTTTACTTTGTCATCGACACTCTCGCCGACTTGCAGAAAAAGTGGCCGCTTATCGTGGCGAGCAAGCCGGACATTATCAAGATCTTCCTACTCGATACCGAACACTTTGAGGAACGCCGGCGAAGCACGACTACTATTGATGACAAGGGTTTGGACCCTGCTCTTGTGCCGGCAATTGTTGCCCGAGCGCATCGTAGCAAATTACGGGTGGCCGCCCACGTCGAGACTGCCGCCGATTTTCGTGTCGCAGTGGCCGCGGGTGTTGACATCGTGGCACATCTTCCGGGACTTGCCCCAAAGGCGGACGAAGATCCACTTCGCTATGAAATCACGGACGCTGACGCAACTCTTGCCAAAAAGAAAAGCGCGGCTGTCGTGGCGACCGCGTGGCTTGCCGAGCGGTTGGCTGCACCAAAACCCTGGCTCTCAGGCGCGGCGGCACAAGCTGACACCGCCCAACTCGAGCGTGCAAAACAAATTCAGCGGCGCAGTCTCCAAACGCTCATGCGTCACGGAGTTCCGATCGCGATTGGACCCGATCTCTTCGAAGATGCGGTCAGCGAAGCCTTCTATCTGAAGCGCCTCGGCGTGTTCGACGCCCGCACCTTGCTCGTGATGTGGTCGCGAACAACGCCGCAGCTGATATTCCCAAAGCGTCAAATTGGTCGGTTGGCGCCAGGCTACGAGGCCAGCCTTCTTGCCCTATCGTGTGACCCGACCACGGATTTCGAATGTACTCGCCGAATCAGCATCCGCATGAAGCAAGGTCAGCTTCTTCCCGATACGGTCCGTTGATTTGGAAACAACTTGGCCATTCGAAAAAAGGCCGGTCCAGCACTTCTGACGCAGCGCGCCGAACAAATCGTTGGACGCGAGCGGCGGGAGCATATGAGCTAAGGGGCAAGGGCAAAGCGCAAAGGGGAAAGAAATCGCGCCGCCGCGTCAACTCCACCGTTCGATGCCTTTATTGAATGCGGTTGTTAATCTCAACTCTCGTCCTCTTATCGGCGTCATTCGTAACTACGGCGCTCCCTCAAGAGAAACTATCTGCCGCTGACGAACAGGAGGTGGGTAGCCTCGTTGCGTCATTTAATCATCAAATTATGCGCACGCGAGACTTAACCCCTTATCTGAATACGCGAAGTGCCGACATCATGGCGAACGCGTGGCTTGCTGACAACGATTTGGTTTCTCACGACTTACTCACAAAAGCGAGACCTGACGAATTGCGGCGGTTCTTCATTGCAATGACTAACCTTTCCTACTTAAGTACGCTCTACATCTACAGCAAGGTCTATGTGAAAACCGGTGGCTTCAGAGAAGTTCCACCTCGTAAACAATATCCGCCTGCTGTCTTTCGCCTTTTGCGACGCAATCCTACGATCTCAGACTGGTGGTCACCGGATCGTTTCTCTAAACCCATAACCTCCGCTCAACAATTACGCGCGTTTACTTCAACATTTGAAAGGGCTACGGCAATGCTGCGTCGTTATCTAAAGTCACACGCTCCCGAACAGACTCGTATGTACCGAAGGAATTTGGCTTGGCTGGAACCGCTATTGAAGGAACCGGAAATTGAAACTTGTGAGACCAGCGAGCAATGTGCGCCCTATCCAGCTCACTCGCAATTTGTTAACGTTCAACTTCCGCTTGTGACACTGATTTTGGTTCGGATGAATGGTAAATTTGAAATCATCGCAATTGGCGTGCTGGAGGGTCTTTGGTGAACATCGCCTCACATTACGAACGGCATCGAACAAATCGTTGGACGCGAGCGGCGAGGAAAGCAAGGGATGAAGGATAGATTATCAACGAGGAAGAAAAATGCCTTTCTCTGATCCTTCTGATTTTCATTTTTGGAGATGAAAATGCAAAACCTGCGCACTAATTGCTTTCGAACAGTTCTAGCTCTGGTCGCGGTGTGTCTTTTTTCAGCTTCAGTCATGGCGCATCCCGGCTCGGGCATCGCCGTCGACCGAGTCGGCCAGGTCTATTTCCTGGACACCGGCTCAGGGCTATGGAAGATCGATGACCACGGCCGATTGACCCATCTGTCGCGAACTTTATTTCATTGGCTGGCCCTCGACGCGAACGACAGGTTCGCAAATGGTCGGCTGCCCTCAAGCGCGGGCTCAGGCTTGGACTGGGAAATCTTGAAGGTAGGAGTCAACCCCACTCTGCTCATCGCCAGCGATTTTCCCATCGCGATCGGGCGGGACGGAAATTTGTATTACCCATCTGGTCGCCCAGGTGATTTGCGACTTATCCGCGCGACGTCTTCGGGAGATACGTCAGTGCTGGCCACGCTCCCGACGACGGTAAAGGGCGAGGCACTTCCGCATTTAAACGGAATCACTGCCGGGCCTGATGGCTCCGTGTACTACACCGAAGACAGCGCCATCAAACGGATCACACCGCAAGGTCGAATCGGGACAGCCGCGACCGTTCGCGCTCCCGCCGGCGCGCCGTCTATTCCAGCGACGAACCAACATCCGTATCTCCGCGGACTCGCGGTTGACGCCACTGGAGTGATGTACGTGGCCGACACAGGCGACGCCCAGGTGCTGAAGATTACACCGCAAGGGAAGGTCACCACCTTGCTGCAAACCCAAAGTCCGTGGTCACCAACTGCGGTCGCTCTCTTTGGCGATGACGTTTATGTGCTCGAGTTCCTGCACACTCAAAGAGACGTGCGGCGCGACTGGATGCCTCGAGTCAGGAAGATCGCATCGGACGGAAAATCAACTATTATCGCGACCGTCGATCAAATGCCGGGCGCTCGTTGAACTCTGATTTGACCAGAAGCGGCTTTAGGGAATGATCCTGCGATGCAAGACGTGTTTTGGCTGGGACGTTCTCGTACGGGCAAGAGTTTAGTCTGCGAAGTTATCGCCAATCGATTTGGCCTCGATGTTTACCATGTTGATGAGATTTTCGAGGTCGCGCGCGACAACTCGATCCGCTTCGTCATCCGGCTCTGACGAAATGTTTCGAAATCTTCCTGAGATCAGCGTTCAGCTTTCCTGCTAATGGGGGTTGTGATGCGCACTGCACTTGATCAGCGAAATATGCTGCTTGACGCGTGGCGAACCAACAACCGCGTGACCACTTTCCTCGTGGAGCACTTACCCAAAGAACTCTGGGAAGCGAAAGTCCCGGGCGCTCCACGACGAACCGTGCGGATGATCGCCGGCCACATCCACAATGCTCGTTGTATGTGGATCAAGACGTTAGGAAAAGAATTCGGCATCGCGGTGCCGCGAGCCGTTAATCGACAAAAGGTTGCGCCGAAGGAGTTGATTCGAGCACTAGACCGCAGTAGCCGTGGCATTATCAGTTTGCTTACGCTCGGATTTGATCATGGCGGTGTAATCCCGATCTCGTCCGCATACACCTGGCGCAATCTTCCGCTTGACGTCGGCCATGTCTTGACCTATTTCGTCGCGCACGAAGGTCACCATCGCGGGCAGATAGTCATGCTCGCCCGCCAATTGGGACATCGCTTGCCCGTAGAGATTACGGGTGGTCTGTGGCATTTTTCGAAGCGCGCAAAAGAATCTCGGAGCAGCGAAAAGCAAGGATGACGTTGGAAGTAGATCTTCCTGGCTAGATTCGGTTACCCGCCCCTGTCGAAGCTGGTTCCGCACAAGCTACTGAATCACAACACGTCATCACCCAGCGGCTGATTCAGCTTTGCTTCCTTCACTCTATATTCGGGCTGTGCACTGCCAAAGGATTACGGCTTGACCTGGATATTTCCGAATCCGTGCTGCACATCGATGAAGGCGTATGACGACAAGGGGAAGCTCTGGCAGCGAATTGTGGGATCGGAGTGTGAAGGTATGCCAACGTCATCCGGCCGCTCGAAATCCGTGGCGGTCCAATGTAGCGTCGCGCCAATATCGTTTTCCAGTTCGGCGTCAGCCGGTGTCCAGTCCATAGTTTGCGGCCGATAAACTCCCCAGGTAAGTTTGTCGAGGCCCGGCGCATTGATGCCTTGATCGTTGTCCTCGACAACCAAAAGCACACGCCGCCCGAGGACCGCGCCAACGTTCGATTCGACGATCACGCCACCCATGACCGCGCGATTGCCGTTAATCACTACGCAGTCAAAACTAGCCTTTACTGATAGTCCGGTCGCCGATGAGGAGGTATTTGAATTGTCGGTATCTGAATCCGGCACGGCGGCAGGATCCGTGTAGCTCATTTCGCCCGTAACTGTGTTGTCATTGTGAATCCTTGCGTTGAAACTGACGTATCGAACACTGTCGTCGCCAGCCGTAAACTGAAAGGTTCCGTTAGCGGACGGGCCCGCGTTGTCCGGCCCATACGCCGCAGTTGTCATTCCGGCGGTCACAAACAGCAAAGCGGTCACGAGCATCAATACACTTTTCCCCATCACGTTACTCCTTTGGACTAAAATGCGGCAGCGGCTAAGTGTCGTCTTTATAAAAGCTTAATCGCGGCACGTCAAAGCGTGCCGTGAACAAACGCTAGTACATAGCCACCCGGTTTGCGGTGGTTTTTCGAAGCGGATATGACGCAAAAGGTTCAGGAATTTGGAGCCGTCAGCTACTCACTGAATCACAAACACGTCATCGCCCATTGGCTGGTTCAGCTTTGCTTCCTTAACTTTGAATTCGGCGAAGAATGCGCCCATCGGCATTTCCAGTCGCTGGCTGAAGTTGAAGGGAATCAAAACGCCGTCAATCTCTTTGAACTTTGAATTCTCAGTTCCAAACGTGTAGCCATTGTAAGGGCTCACGTACTTCATCACGCGCGCGGTGACTGGGTCGATGTAAAAGTCGGTCGTATTGCCTTCCGAGTCCACGATACGAAATCCCCGCAGCTTCTTTACATTCGGAATAGCTGAGACTGTGTAGCCGGGCTGATCGTATTTCACCAGAACAAACAGCCCAAATTTGTTGGCGGGCGGCGTCTGCACGCCGGGAATCGAACTGTAGGACTGCTGGCCGTCAAAGATTTGCTTGAACTTGAAAGCCGGCGAAGCATCGACGTCGAGGCGCATGCGCTCACCAGCCGTAATCAGCGAGAACTTGCCGGGTTGCGCGAACGCGCTGTTCGGCGCGTACAGATCGACACTGCCGACGACCCAAACGTTTTTCAGGTTCTTGAATTTCTCACCACCCTGTGCGGCCAGTGCGGCGCGCGCAAGTTCGATTGGCGTCGTTTCCGCGGTGATCGCCGGTGGCGGCGGGATTGTGTCTGCCGGCGGAGCAGGCGAGTTTCCCGCTGGGGCTGAGGCAGACCGCGAAGCGCCTTGCGCCCACGCGCCCACGGTGATTACTAACAGAGTGATAATCGACAGCGTCAATCGTTTCATAACGAATCCTTCCGGTTACCTAATGAATGGAATGGCCGTGCGCCCGCTGGTGGCCAAATCGGTGCCATAAACTCGAAAACCCTTCGGCGCTTGTCAGAAGGGTTTCGAGGTTAATTACGCCTGAACGTGTGGATTTGTTCTAAAAAGTGAAGCGCGCGTTGAAATAAATTTTGCGATTGCCCGCGCCGCTGCTGCCGCCCGGCCCGCCGAACCCTCCGAATCCGCCAAAGCTGCCGGCGAGTCCGAGTGATTGGCCAAAACTCGGCGAGGTTATGTTGCCAACAGGCGTTGCGAGGTTCACATGGTTGAAAATATTCTGAACGTTGATCGAGAGGGTCAGCGAATACTTGCCAGCGCCGCCTCCACCGCCGGGACCGCCCGTCATCATCATGCCCGGGCCGCCGCCACCGGGACCACCGCCACCGGGACCGCGGCCTCCGCCAGCGGGCGCTCCGCCACCAATCGATGGGCCGCCGCGTCCGGCTCCGCCGCCGCCGCGATTTGAGGCTTGATCGCGTTTGCCACGCTGCGAAGCAGCACGCGCCGCTTCGCCGCCCCAGGTGAACGTTCGGCTCACGCGCAGATTCACCGTTACAGAGCCCGGGCCGTTTCCGTAATTGCGCGGGATGAAGTCGCTGCTCGTGCTCGAATAGTCAAAGCTTGTGCAACGCGTTGGGTTGGCGGTGCAAAAGGCATTCAATTGCGCAAAGGTCGGGCGCTCGTTGAACTGCCGATCCAAGTTTAGATCCTGCCCCGTTGTGATGTTGAATGGTGGACCTGAATTGGCCACGATGAACGGATTGAACACCAGTTTCCACCAGGGCGAATTGATCGTGCCAAAGATCGTGAAGCGATGACGGATGTCAAACCCGGCCCGTCCGAATTCGCCGGACAAATCGTACGAATTCCGCGGGAAGAGACTGCCGCCCTGGCCATCGGTGTCGTTGGTTGTTTTGCTCAGGACGTAATTTCCCGACAGCGAGAGCCTCGGATTCAAACGGCTGTTGAAACCGACAAACACTTGACTCTGCCGGTACTTGCCGCTCGATTCGTACTGATAGATATCGCCGGCGCCGGCAATCGGCCGAGTGGTAAACGTCGGCGGCAGCGGTGCGTTGATGTCCCGAGCGCGAATCACGTGCTGAATGCGCAAGGTGTAGGCGCCGACAAATGCCGTGATGTTTTTCGGAAACTGTCGCTCGACTTGCAGGCCGGTCAGATAAACTGTGGGTGCCTGAAGATTCGGAGCAACACGCCAGGTCGTTAGTTGATTAGTCAGACCATTGACCGAGGGCAGCGTCGGAAACATATTGAGTAATCCCAACGATTGGCTGGCTGTCTGCTCGGCCGGGGTTGGCGGCCGTCCAAGAAGCACGGCCGGATCGGTAATCACGTACTGGAATTCAGTCGAGCCGTCGAAGCGATGCGCTGTTAACGTCTGACCCTCGCCGAACCGGTTGTAAAAGATGCCACCACCACCGCGAATCACCATCTTGGGCGGCTTAGTCGAATTGGCCCCACCACCGGGCGACCATGCGAAGCCGATGCGCGGTGCGAAGTTGAACTTGCTGTCGGCGTTCGTTTGATTCTCGTAGCGCAGGCCGAAGCTTAGAGTGAAATTCGGCCGCACGCGCCAATCGTCCTGGCCATAGAAGCCGACATCTGTTTGTGAGACCGACGCGTTGGGACTTCCGTTGTTGATGCTGAACTGCGAAGCGCCACCGCCGAGATAGCGTATGCACTGCACCAGGGTCGCTCCTGCGCCGCAATAAGTTTGCTGTTGCGCCGTCAGCCCCTGGGCAAGAAGCAACGCCGTGCGACGATAACGCTCAATGCTGGTGAGCAGCACGTTGGTGCCCGCAACCGGGTTATTTGCCGCATCCAACTGTGGGCCAAAACCGCCTGAAAACCCCCACGCGCCGCCAAAGTTGCCTGGACTGACGTCGTTAATATGCACCCCGCGCAGGCGGCCGCCGAATTTGATCGTGTGCATGTTGTGCTGAATTTGGGTGAAGTTATTCAGTTCCCAACTGTTTCGTTCGTTAGTCGCATGGCCCACCGACGAACAACCAGTGGCGGACCCGACGCAGCCATTGAACGCGCCGCTGACATTCAGCGTCGGAATCGTGCTGTCGCCCAGCGATTCGCTTGTGTTGCGCGAGAACTGAAAGCGCGTTTCGTTGATCGTCGTGGCGTTAACAACCGCAGTCTCAGTCAACTGAATATTTTGATTCGTGTTAGCAAAGTTAAAGCCGCGTTGGGGTAACGTGAAGCCGCCGATGCCGTTGTTCTCCGTTTTGTTGCGACTGAAATTGTAGCGAGCAATCAGCGTGTTACGCGGGTTGATGGCGTACTCGATGCGCGGACTAATGTTGAAGTTGCGCCGTGGCACCAGGAAAGCAACACCAAACGGTTGTACGGTGAAGCCTGGACCGAGAATCGTTGCGCGCACCAAATCGTTATCGTCTGTTTCGTTGCGATTGAGCTCCAAAAAGAAAGATGCTTTGTTCTTCGACAGCGGCCCGCTGACGCTGCCGCTATACTGTCGCACCTGATAGGGCGAGCGCTTGCTTGAGCTGACGGCGAACGGATTGCGCGAATTTAGACTCTCGTCCGTAAAATTGATTGATGCGCTGCCGCGGAATTTGTCGGTGCCGGGTTTAGTCAGAATGTCGATACGCGCCGACGGCTGATCGTTCTCAGCCGAAAATGGATTTTGGTTGATGCGAATTTCGCGAATGGCTTCCTTCGGCGGCAGGTTCGCGCCGGAAAATCCGTCGATGAAAATCTGGCCGCCGCCCGGACCAACAGATGGGCCGGCGAGCGCCTGGAGTGCCGCCGCGAGTTCGTCCGGATCATCCGGCAACGCTTCCAAATCTTTTCCTGACAACACCTGCTGGTTCGCGTTGCTTGAGCTGTCGGTGCTGATCGGCGGGTTTGACTCGACCTTCACCTCGCTTTGAATTTCGGCGACCTTCAGCGTAATCGTCACGGGTTCGCGGCGTGCGGTCGTTACGTCAACATCGAGATCGTCCGATTGCGCAAAGCCGCCGGCCTCGGCACGAATCAGGAACTTACCAGGCGTCAATCCCGTGAAAACAAAGCTGCCGTCCGCTCCTGAAGTCGCTGTTTTTTGCGCGCCCGACGCATCCGTGAGCGTGACGGTGGCGCCAACGATCACGGCGCCTGCCTCGTCCTTCACCAAGCCACGCAAAGTCGCGCGACCCTGTGCCGCGACCGTCGCGCACAGCGCGAGCGCGAAAACAAAAGCGGCTAAACACGTAATTGGTTTCTTGATAGTCATTATTTGGTTCTCGTTTGAGTCAACAATTCTTGATGGACCTAAAGGCGCCGCTCAAAGAATTTAGGGACCGATGCCGCCGAACATGCCGCCAAAGTTACTGTTCAAGTCCACGTTTTGTGGCCGAGGCTGTCCGCCTGCTTGTTGCCGCTGCGCAATCATCTGTAGCAGCGGCTCGACACCGGTAACCATTGATATCGCAGTGATGCGGTTCTGATCTACGCCTGGCAGCGTGGACATAATGATCATGTCACCGACTTTTATTTCTGCGATTGAAATTGTCGGCAAGCGTTCGATCAGATCAGCCATATTCATTCCGCCGCCGGGCCTTTGCCCTCCACCCTGCGCACCAGCGCCTTGCGCTTGTCCGGCTCCCGTCCCTTGACCTTGTCCCGCGCCGGAGGTTTGGCCTTGGCCGGCGCCCTGGCCCTGTCCGCCAGCTCCTGGCGCTCCGCCGCCAGGTCCGCCCATGAATCCCTGAAAGCGGCGCACGACTGTGTCAGGCTTGAGCACGATTGTCAGAGGCTTCTTCGTTTGCAGGTCATTGATCGTGATTGTCTTCGCCTCCGGATCGACTGCGGTCACAGTTCCGCCGGCGATTTTGAACGTTCCGAACACGACCTCTTCAGGAGTCAAATGCGTGCCGTCAGTGCTCTTGTCGCCGAGCGCGCGCAATTGGTCGCCGACTTTCACTTCTTCGAACGTGCTCGGCTTGGCATCGCTGTATTTCGGAATCGAATCGGGTGGATAACGACGGACCTTGGTCTTGTCGCTGACGGGGATGACAACAGATTGCGGTCCACCCATCAAAGTGCGACTCGTAATGGTGACTTCTTTCGTCGCCGGGTTCAGCGAAGCGACGATGCCGCTGACACCGCGACGTCGCCACTCCATACGTTCCTTTTCCTGCCTCTTCGCGATGTCTGATTGGCTGACGACGACGATTTGCTGCGCCGGAACTGATTTGCGATCTTCCGCGACATAACCGCGCGCGTAGATTCCATCGCCGACGGTGATTTCAGTCAGCGACGTTTTGATCGCTTTCGAGCGATCAGTTTCGCCGGGCGGCATGCGCTCGAATGTGGTTTTCTCGCTGGTGTTAACGAGGACCACCGACCCGGCATCGGTCTTGACGGTAAGTTGTCCCGCGGACGCGTTGATCTCAGTGACCTTGCCGTAGACACGCGTCGCCGAAATCGCCGGATCGTTCGCTGGTTGCTGGGGTGAATTTGGTTGAGCCGGCGCCAGTGGTGCACCCGCCAGCATCAAGACCACAAAAAGCCCAATGAAAAATGACTTGGTTTTCACGATTTTCAGATTGCTCCCCGGGAAAAGTAATCCTATTTACGCCTCGCGCTGCCTGTTAGTTGCAGAAAGATCGCAAAGGTGTCAGATATCAGGTGTCGGCTTGCCTTTGCCCTTCCTCTTTCCGCCTACCGCTTGTCGCCTTCCGCTTTGTGTTCAGCGTCCTGTTGCGCGACCAACGCATCAAACTTCTTCTGCTGATCGGCATCGAGCAAGGCTCGAATCTTCGCGCGCGCTTTCAAACGCGGCTCGTCAAATCGCGGCCGCAACTCTTCGCGCAGCTTGCGGTATTCATTTCGCGTCTCATCCAAGATCGCGCGGATTTGGTTCGTTTGGTCTTCCCTCAGATTCAGTTCCTGGCGCATCTTCTCGAAACGTTCACGCATCGCGCGCTCGTGCGAATCGCGGCCAAAGGCGTTGCTCGCGCGCGAACGATACAAACCGGTCAAAGCGGCGCCGGTGACTGCGCCCAAAACGAACACGGCCACCAGCACCAGCCAAATCTTCATTTTCGTGTGACCCGTCAAAGTCATTTCTTCTTCTCCACTTCGCCGCGCTCGATGACGATGTTCAGAACGTCTTC
>DASXTE010000105.1:0-6046 GCA_036505595.1 Pyrinomonadaceae bacterium | reverse complement strand
TCATCACCGCCCCCAACAACACATTCGCTCCATTCTCGATATCTTTCGGTCGCGAGAATTCTTTTGGCGAATGGCTGATGCCGCCGATGCTGGGAATGAAGATCATACCGACGGGGCCGAGGCAGGCCATGTCCTGCGCGTCGTGGCCGGCGCCGCTCGGCATTTGTTTCGTTGTCAGGCCAAGCTCTTTTGCTGATTGATCGATGATCGCGCGAATACGCGGATCGGTAGGCGCTGGAATGTTGTGGTTGAGTTCTTTGAAATCGAAAGTGACGCGGCTAGCCTGCGCGATCTGCTCGGCTTCAGCGCGAATCTTCTGATA
This sequence comes from Pyrinomonadaceae bacterium, assembly GCA_036505595.1. GTDB lineage: Bacteria > Acidobacteriota > Blastocatellia > Pyrinomonadales > Pyrinomonadaceae > UBA11740. The sequence goes on along the minus strand of DASXTE010000105.1, from coordinate 5,724 downwards.
AAGCATTTGAATCTTCGCCGCATCAAGATCGCGCAGCTCCAAACTGCAAATAACCTTTCCGGGAATCACATTGGGCGCGCCGGGCAAAGCCTGAATGCGACCGACGGTGCCGACTTGCCGGCCCGGAATGCTGGTCACGACACGATTGACTGCTTCGATGAACTTCGCCGCAGCCAGCAGCGCATCCTGCCGATTGTTCATCGCCGTCGTCCCGGCGTGATTGGCAAAGCCTTCGATGGTCACGTCCCACCAGTTGATGCCGACGATGCCTTCGACGACACCGATGTCGATGTGTTCGGCCTCAAGTGTGCCGCCCTGCTCGATGTGCAGTTCGAGATAAGCGGCGATGCTGCCTTTCTCTCGCTTGACCGTGGCCAGCTTGGTTGTGTCGCCGCCGATAAACTTTATTCCTTCGCGGACAGTCTTGCCGCTCTTGTTGACGAGATCGAGTTCCTTCTCAGTCAACGCGCCAATGACTGCCTCGCTGCCAATCAATCCGCCCTCTTCATTTTGAAAGATGATTACTTCGAGCGGATGGCGCGTCACGATACTACTTTCCGCCAGCGTCTGTGCGACTTCAATCGCGCCCAGCGAGCCAACGTCGCCGTCGAAATTGCCGCCTTCAGGAACGCTGTCGATGTGCGAACCACAGAGCAGTGGCTTCAGTTTGCTGTCGCTTCCTGCGCGCCGACCGATGATGTTTCCGGCAGCATCGATTGACACATCCAGTCTCGCCGCGCGCATCAGGCCCATCACGTATTCGCGGCCTTGGGCGTCGGCTTCGCTGTATGCCACGCGGCTGACACCGCCCTGCGGGTTCTTGCCAAACTCAGACAACGCCTTGAGATGTTCGTTAAGACGCGAGCCATTGATGCGCAAATCCGATACAGAACCGCTTGCGGTAGCAAGTGGGTACAGGGCAAGAGCTCCGGCGCTTCCTAGCAATCCGAAATTGAATTCACGTCGATTCATTTCGTCGATTCAATACTCCATTGCCAACCATTCTGGCAAGGCTCTTAACTCGGACTCTTGTTACCATGCCGTCAACACATCACCTCTACGACGAATTTGAATGGCGCAGCATACTCTATGAAGCCACGCCCGATCTGCGCGACGTGCTCGCGAAGGAAAGGTTGACCGCCTACATCGGTTTCGATCGTCAGCGTTCGTTTGAAGAGTAACTCGCAAATGAACACTTGACCATCGCCCAATTTGCGCGTACAAAGCTTTGGAGCGCCCGACGAGTTTCCGGATGTAACTGCCCCCGGTTGAATCCGACGACTGATGGCCGCAGCGATTGATGTAACCCACGTCCAAACCTCCCAACCCGAAAGCGCCACCACGCTACGCACGATCGTCGATTTAGTTCGGCGCATCATGCAAGCTGACACTGCCAGCATTGTTGGTTTCTCGCTGCTCGACGAACAGGTCACCTGGAAAGCTGCGTCCGGTTTTACGACCGACATTGACTACCGCGAACCTGTGTTTCGGCCCGCGGGCAGCGCGATGGCCCGCCGCGCGCTGGAGAGCCGCACCGTCGCGCTCATCCAGGGCATTGGAACGCGACCGGAATTTCCCGCGGAAGAATTTCCAATTCACAAGGCGGAGGGCATTTGCGACATGGCGGTGGCGCCCATGCGCATCGTGGGAAATCATTCCGGCGCGCTAGTAGCGGGCTATCGCAAGCCGCACAATTTCACCGAGGACGAGAAGCGGCTGCTTCAGAATCTTACTGAAATGGCCGCCGTCATGCTCGAGAGCGACCGGCTCGTCGAATCCGTAAGAAACGCGGAAAAAATTTGGGAAAAGACGTTCGACGCCATCATCGAAAAAGGGATACTCGTCTACGACGACGAAAGGCGCATCGTTCGCTGCAACGCGCGTGCGGCGGAGATGCTGGAATTGCAGCCTCATGAAGTAATCGGACTTTCCTTTCCGGATGCTTTCATTCGCTTGTTCGGCAAGCAAGCAGCAGCTCACTATCGGCCCGAAGTCCGCGATACGCCGTCAAGCTTTGAAGTGCAAGCCGAATGCGGTCGCCGCTACATCGTTTCAATTGTTCCGGTAGAAGATCCCGACGGCGCAATATTCACAGTCGTCACGTTGAGAGACGTGAGCCGCGTCGCAGAAATGCAGGAGCAACTGGCGCGTTCGCGGCGCCTGGGAAGCGTCGGCCAGTTAGCGGCGGGCGTCGCACACGAAATCAATAATCCGTTGGCCGCGATCGCCACCTGCGCGGAAGCCGTTATTCGCGACCTGCGCCGCTCTGAAAGCGCGCAAAAGATCGCCGACGAGTATCAGTGGCCATACTACCTGGAGGAGATCGTGCGACAGTCGCTGCGTTGCAAAGAAATCACGCGCGGCCTTTTGGATTTGACGCAACAGCGACAGGCGAAACGCACCCTTTGCGACCTTAATACCATCGCGCGCGAGTGCGCCAAGGTCGCCGTTCAACGAATGCAATCGACCACCGTTGAATTCGAAGTCACGCTGGACGGAAACGTGGGCGAGATCGCGACGGACGCGGCGATGGTGCGCCAAATTCTTGACAACCTTCTGACGAATGCGGTCGATGCGCTGGGCGAACGAGGTGGCCGAGTAGCGGTGGCCACCGGGCGCGAAGCTGACCGCGTGATGATCGAAGTTGCGGACAACGGCGAGGGCATTTCGGCTGATTTGTTGCCGCGCATTTTTGATCCGTTCGTCAGCAGTAAAGGACCGGGCAAAGGCTACGGCTTGGGGTTGGCGATTTGCGCCGCGCTGGCGGAATCGCTCGGCGGGCGTCTGACGGTGGAATCGAAAGAAGGCGAGGGAAGCAAGTTTCGGCTGTGGATTCCGCGGCGTGCGCCCGAAAGCAGCACATGACTCGAAGAATCAACGTGCTCGTCGTCGATGACGACAATCTGCTGCGAAAGCTGGTTACGGGCCAGCTTTCTCAGTCGGGTTTTGACGCCTCATCGGCGGCCAGCGGCAGAGAGGCTTTACAGTCACTGGGCGAGCGCGACTGCGATGTCGTATTGCTCGACATCTCTATGCCCGACATTACCGGGCTCGAAGCTTTGCAGGAAATCAGAAAGCTGGATGACGCGCCTGAAGTGATTATGCTGACGGCTGATACTTCATTGCCAACCGGGATCGAGGCGATGCGTCACGGCGCTTACGATTACCTCACAAAGCCCGCGACGCTGGACGAGATTGAAGCCGTCATTCGCAAAGCCGATGAGAAGCGGCGGCTGGTAAAACAGAATGCCTTGCTGCGGTCAGTCGTGCGACCTGGCGCTTCGGCCGATGATGTTCTTCCCATCGTGTGCGACAACTCTGTGATGGCGGCGGTGGTCACGCAGGCTGAGAATGCTGCGCGCACTGACTCAACTGTGCTGTTGACCGGCGAATCGGGAACCGGAAAAGACGTTCTCGCCCGGTTTATTCATTCCAAAAGCGCGCGCGCGCGCACGCCGATGATTACCGTCAATTGCGGCGCGCTGCCCGAGACGCTTTTCGAATCCGAGTTCTTCGGTCACGAGCGTGGCGCATTCACAGGCGCAACGTCGTTGCGTAGAGGTTTGGTCGAAGCGGCCGACGGCTCAACACTTTTCCTGGACGAAATAGGCGACCTGCCGTCGGCGATGCAGGTGAAGTTTCTGCATTTCCTGGAACAGGGCAGATTTCGCCGTGTTGGTTCCACGCGTGACCAAACAGCCGATGTGCGGGTCATTGCCGCCACCAATCGCAACTTGAGCGCGGCGGTCGTACGGAAAGAGTTCCGTGCTGACTTGTTCTATCGCTTGAATGTTGTTTCGCTGCACATTCCGCCTTTGCGCGAACGTCCTGAAGATATTCCAAAGCTGATCGATTATTTTCTCGACGTTTATCGTGAACGCTTCAATCGCCCGCGATTGAATCTGTCGAGCGCAGCGCGTCAACTTTTGCTGAGTTACGCGTGGTCCGGTAATGTGCGTGAACTCCGCAACTATCTGGAACGCGCGGCCGCTATTTCACCCGCGGACACAATTGAGGCGAATCAGTTTTCCGTGTTCAAAGCGGCAGGCACCACAGAAAAGGGACACCGTGCAGGCGCATCGGATGCTGTGCCGCAACGTTTGGAGGAGCTGGAGCGCGAGCACATTCTGCGCGTTCTTCAGCAAAGCGACGGCAATCGCGAGCGCGCGGCTGCCATCCTCGGCATCTCTTCGCGAACGCTTTATCGAAAGCTCCGGGAATACGAACCAACGGACGATCCTCTGGATTAGCAACTACAGACTGACAGCTCCATCCCAAGCTTCATTCAAAATGAACGCCCGGTCTTTCAATCTGACCGTGACTTTTCATTTTGACTAGACGATCTATCAATCGTTCTTCTGGCATTTCTTCCTTAATACTGAGGTTTTCGTCATTCTTTTCGTTCTCACGGTTCCGGCACACCGTTGGCTTTAGGACTAACCGGCTAAGAGTCTTAGCTGAGTTTTTTTAGATTCGTCCAACGATTGGCCATAAAGGATCGAAGAATGAGAAATCGAAGATATTCACGCTTAATTGTTTTGCTTACCTGCTTGTCGCTCGTTATGAGCTTGTGTGTCGGGATTATGGTCAGTGATAAGGCCAACGCCCAGTCACTCGGCTCCGGAAAGCCAAAAGGCTCTCCTGATTTGCGGGCGAAAGCACAGAGCACCACGAATACAGAGATGGTCAACGTCATCGTGCAACTACGCGCCCCGATGAGTAGCGAGTTGAACTCTCTGCTCAACAGTAATGGCGTGCATGTCAGAAAGACGTTCGAAAAGCTTGGGGCGCATTTAGTGGAAATGCCGGCGGCCCTTTTTGATGCGGTCGCGCTCTTTGATGAGGTCGCCTATATTTCTTTGGACAGGCCAACGCTGTCGATGGGTCATCTTTCAGCGACTACGGGCGCTGATGCCGTGCGTACCACGAGCGGCATTAACGTAAGTGGTGTCGATGGAACAGGAATCGGAATCGCGGTCCTCGACTCAGGCATTTATACAAGCCACACAGATTTTCTCGACAAAAGCAACAATGTGCGCGTTGTTTATAGCCAGGACTTCACGGGCGAAAACCGCACCGACGATCCATACGGGCACGGGAGCCACGTCGCCGCAATTGCAGCCGGCGGCGGCCGCGTTTCTAACGCCGCGTATCTCGGAATCGCGCCGAATGCAAATCTGATCAATCTCCGCGTGCTGAACTCGGCAGGTACGGGGACAGTTTCAGGCACGCTTGCGGCTCTGGACTGGGTGATGGCTAACAAGGCGACGTACAACATTCGCGTCGTCAACATGAGTCTGGGCACACCCGCCGTCGACTCTTACAAGAACGATCCGATCTGCCGCGCCGTTCGTCGCCTGGTTAATGCAGGCGTCGTTGTAGTTGTTGCTGCCGGCAACAATGGCAAGAACGCTGCCGGTCAAAAGGTCTACGGAATGATTCACTGCCCGGGCAATGAACCATCCGCGATCACTGTGGGTGCGTCGAATACGTTTGGCACTGACGCCCGTAATGACGATGGAGTTACCAGCTATAGCTCGCGCGGTCCAACTCGGAGTTCCTGGACTGACGCGAATGGCCTGCAGCACTACGACGGGTTGATGAAGCCCGATTTGGTAGCCCCAGGTAACAAAATCATTGAGGCGAAGGCCATCAACAATCTTCTCGTAACGCAAAACCCGCAATTGGCTGCCAACGTGAGCCCGGTTGCCACACGCGACCAGA
>DASXTE010000104.1:0-5679 GCA_036505595.1 Pyrinomonadaceae bacterium | reverse complement strand
TTCAACTGCGCCGCGAGACTTGGCGAAGTAATCGTCTCAGTCAGAAAGCGCAGGCCCGCGCCTTTCTTTGCTCTGATTCCGTCGTTCTCTTTTTCAATCAGCCCGCGTATCTCAGCGACGAATGCGGTCCATGGACGCGTCTCGCTGCGATAGAGCGGCGTCTGCGAACGATCGGGATCGTAAAGCGAGAGGATTGACGCTTGCGAGAAGATATCGGTGGCGGTTGAGCCGCCGGTGCTGGGGTGATCTGGATTGCCTTCGATCTTTGTTGGACGGCCTTCATTGCTGCGCACGAGAATCGGCGTCGCGACGCCGCCCAGCGTGAACGCCGATGCGAACCAAAGACCTCGCCCGGGAACTTCTTCTTCCGGTTGCTTTATGTAAGGAACAATTTTCTCGGGCGGTTGAATGACGCAGCCGCTCAAGCCCGCGAGCGCCAAAGACGCGCCCATAATTTTCAAGAACGTGCGGCGCTCAACCGGGTTATTCCATTCTTCAGCGGCTGCGGGATACTCGCGACGGACGAATTCTTCAAAGACCGGCGAGTCGGCGAGTTCTTCGAGCGAGCGCCAGTACTGCTTGCCGTGCCCGCCCGCTACCGCAGGCGGTTCTGACAGAATGCGGTCGCGCAGCAGCTTAAAATTGATGTGACGACGATCGTTGCTCATTGGTAACGTGGCCCAGACTTCAGTCTGTGGTTTCCACCTTGAATTCACAGACTAAAGTCTGTGCCACTCATCGATGACAAGTCGAACAGCTCGTCAAAACACTCTGACCCATATTGGTCTTCATCTGAATGTGATACTGCTTCACCAACTCAGCGCCCTTCTGTTTCTGATCCGCGGGCGGACGCCAGGCCATGTCGAACACCTTGTCTTGCGGCCGCACGTAATTTTCCGGATGGCGGTGACAGTCGAGGCACCATTCCATTTGTAACGACTGTGTTTGGTAAACCACGGACATCTGATCGATTTGGCCGTGGCAGGTCGAGCAGCCGACACCCTTATTCACGTGAATCGCATGATTGAAGTAGGCGAAGTCCGGCAAGTCATGCACGCGAATCCATTCGAGCGGCTTGCCCGTCTTATAACTGGCGCGCACCGGCTCGAGATATGGACTGTCGGCCCAAATCTGCTTATGGCAATTCATGCAGATGGCCGTCGAAGGAATGCCGGCGGACGCCGACGTCTCGACAGTCGTGTGACAGTAACGACAATCAATGCCGTCATCGCCGACGTGATGCTTGTGACTGAATTGGATTGGCTGCTGACGCTCGATGTACGCGCCCGTGTTCCAGCCTGAGCGATTGATTTCCGCGGCCACAAAAAGCGCAGCGACTAGAATGAACATCGCGCCGTAGATCGTGGCCCGCGCCAAATAGTTCGTGCTGTGTCGAAAAATCTGTGGCATCGCCGCAGAACAACAGCTTGTTTAGAAGGACGAACTAACCCGCCCACGAGCATGCGGCACATGTGCCGCCTCTAAACGTCATACAAAACTAAATGAATTGTTTTGTTCGGTTACTTTAGCGACAAGCGAAGTTTTTTTCAAACTAGTGTGGATTCGGTGTTAGCATGCAACCTCAAAAATGTTTGTCGGACATTATGCGGTAGGCCTGGCGGCGAAGAAGTTTGCTCCGCGCGCATCGTTGGGCGTGTTGATAGCGGCGCCGATTCTGCTCGACTTGCTCTGGCCAATTTTTTTGTTGTTCAAATGGGAGCAGGTGGCGGTTGTCGCCAATCCTAACCCATTCCTTCGGTTTGACTTTATTTCCTATCCGATTTCGCACGGACTAGTCGCTACGATTGGATGGGCAACGCTTTTCGCGTCGATTTATTTCGGAGTCGCGCGCTATCTCGCCGGCGCGATTACTATTTGGATCGGAGTTGTGAGCCACTGGCTGCTCGATTATGTCGTGCACCGGCCGGATTTGCCTTTGTACGCTGGTAGTAGCCGTCTGGTCGGACTCGGGTTGTGGAATCATCGATGGTGGACGATCGCCATTGAAACCGCGATGTTTGTACTCGGAGTTAGCATTTATCTTTTTCAGACAAAGGCGAAGGACAAGATTGGAACACTGGCGTTTTGGCCGTTTGTGATTCTGCTATTGGCGGCCTACGGGATGGTTGCCTTCGGCCCCCCACCGTCGGCCAACGTCAAAGGAATTGCGCTGGGCACACTGGCCACCTTGCTGTTGGTTTTCTACGCGTGGTGGTTTGACCGCCATCGAGAACGGCGCGCCGCGATTCAAGACTCGGCCACGCCAGCTACCAAGTCCGCCGCCGGCTAATCAAATTTATCAGAGCGACGAACAACGCCGCGCCGATGATCGACCAGACGATCGGGAAGCGCGTCCCGGCGATGGCGATCGCGAACAGCTCCGGCAGATGCAGCGCCCCCGCCAGCCACGATCCAAGCAGCGCGCCGATAAACCCAAGCGCGATTGACACCAGACAGCCTCCGTGCGAATAGCCACCGATGGCTTGACCGATCGCGCCGCACACACCGGCAATCAGAAGTAATACCAGGAATTGAATGAGCATTTGAGATTCCTCCGTCGATTGATTTAACGTCTGGATGCGTTGCTGGCGAGCAACTGTTTGCGCCACGGCCCGCATTTAGACGATTTGGGCCTGGCGTCGACACCCGGCAAAGAAAACTCTTGTCAACGACCCGACTCGACATCGTATAATCGAAACGCCGGAGCCATTGATGGCAACCCGCGCACACCCCTTTGACACTAGAGTTTGCGCTCGCCGGTCGATTCAAAAGCCACCCAACCGTCTGCAAGGGAGCCTCATTTCGATAGCGTCGGCGTCACACTAACAAAGGAGTTTCAAAGTATTATGTCGAAGTATCTAGCCGCAATACTAATCATCGTTGCGAGTTTCTCGGTCGGTTTGGCGCAGGGACCCTCCCAAAAACAGGATGATCCGCCCAGCCGCGGCGTGGCGCCGAAGACGGAAAACGGCATCGGCCGCGCCGACGTGCGTATTATTGACGAGAGCGGAAATCCCGTGCAGAAAGCGTACGTGAAGCTGGAATCGACTCGGACAGATGGGTTTTTCTGCGAAAGCTGGAACGATACAGACGAGTTCGGCATCGCCGTTTTGCCGCCGATTCACATGGGAAGCCTTAAACTGATCGTAAAAGCGAAGGGCTATCACAAGCAGGAACTCGATGTTCCGGCGAGCGGTTTGGGTGATCCGGTGCGGGTCACGCTGCGAAAGAAATAAACAGAGGTTTTCGTCGCTCCAGCAGAAGCGAGATGTTTATAGCCCAGAGTTGACCGGCTATTTTGCTCCACGCGAAGCGAGATTTATTCTCGTTTCGCGTGGAGTTTAGTTTTTGGATCACCGGGTCCTATAAACATTCTGCCCCGCTGGGCATACGTCTATTTGGGTTGGCTGATTGATGCTGCTAAACTACGCGTTTTCCCGAACCGCGAAATTGGTGTCTGAGAAGCTATGAATACCGAAACTGCCTTTGAAACCCTCCTGAATCAACAGGACGAAGAAGCGTGGAGCGCGGCGCTGGCGACGCTGTCACGCTCAATCCATGAGGTCGATCGCGCGGCCACTCAGATTTGGTTTGCGTTTTATCCGTTGAGCCTTTTTCGGGCTCTGGAAACAGCCCAGGATCGCGAGAAGCTCGCGCACCAACTGCTTTTGCAGGGTGACTACGAGCTGAAGAACCAGATCGATAGCTCGCATCATTTTCTTTATGGCCATCGGTTTTGGCCGCAGGTGAAGACGGCAGTTGAAGAGTATGGGGCACGGACTGATGATTATTGTCAAAAGTTAGCCGATCAAATTCTCGCCGTTGCGCGTCGCGTCGCCGCTGCACTGAAGAAGGACGAATCGTTGCTGGTGGGCATCACGGCGGTGGCATTCATGACTGTGCAGCAAGTTGGACTAGAAGCCTTCAAAGCCGCTCCCGGCAAAGTCACGATCGACAAAAAGCACGCAAGGAAATCCCCCGAACGGATTCTGCGCGAGCGCGCAAGAGACGACAGCCAGGGTCTGCTCGGTTTTCTTAAGACCGTCAACAAACAATGGACTGTTACCTGGGACGAAAACGATACGAAGGCCAAATACCGATTGCGCGAGGGTCAGGATTTAGCTTGGGGCGCGGCCGACGACCAGACGCGCGACTGGAAAGCTATCGATCCACGTCGCATTGAAGGTCCAATTCCCGTCGAATGTCGCTCGGCATCATGCGGTACCTGCTGGGTGGGCGTGCTAGGTGGTGCTGATAAGCTTTCCGACGTCGGCGCGCGCGAAGGCAAGAAGATCAAAGAGTTCGGCTACATCGATACGGCTGAACCGAAGCCTCTGATTCGCCTCGCCTGCCAGGCTAAAGCGAACGGTGCAGTCTCAGTTGTGATTCCGCCATGGAATGGGCAGTTTGGGAGGTACCTTCAGTCTCTTCGCCGAGACGAATCGGTGAGTCATCAGCAACCGACCGGAGGCGAACCCGCGTCCGCGGCAGATCACGCGATCAACTGAATTTTCCATTTGCCGTCCGTCATGAATTGCTGCGGGTCAAAGTGAGGCCATTCGCCAATACGAATGACAAATGACAAATGGAAATTAGGTTCTTCGCCGCTGCTGCTCGTCCTCGGCGCTGCGATCCTCTGGAGCACCGGCGGCCTCTTCATCAAAGCCACTCACCTGTCCGCATTCGAAGTTTCATTCGGACGCTCTCTACTGGCAGCAATTACGATCGTTATCTTCACGCGGCGTGAAGGCTTTGGCCTGAATCGTGTCAGCGCGATTACTTCAGTTCTTTACGCAGCGCTGCTGATCCTGTTTGTGGTCGCGACGAAACTGACGACGGCGGCGAACGCGATCTTCCTTCAGTACACCGCGCCGGTCTACGTTCTGATTCTTGAGCCGCTCTTCTACAAAGAAAAGTTCCGCGCGCGAGATTTTGTGACAGTGGCCGCGTGCGTTGCGGGAATGTCGCTCTTCTTTGTGGGCAAGCTGCGTCCGCAGGACATTAGCGGAAATCTGTTCGCCCTGGCATCGGGAGTTTGTTTCGCGCTGTTCTTTCTGCTCCTGCGCCATTCAAAAGCCCGGCAGGTTAATCGCGCGGCATCGGCAATCTACGGCAACCTGATTGTCGTTTTGCTTTGCGCGCCGGCATTCTTCAGCGCTTTGCAACGCGGCATCGGCGCCGACGACTATGCGCGAATTGCTTATCTCGGCGTTGTGCAGATTGGATTTGCCTATTTGCTCTTCACCTTGGCGATGGCGCGCGGCTTACGTTCGCTCGATGCCGGAATCATCGGTTACGTCGAGCCGGTGCTGAATCCGATTTGGGTGTTTCTGTTTCTCGGCGAGCGGCCTTCAGGCTGGGCGATTGTGGGCGGCGCAATCATTATCTCCTCAGTGATCGTTCACATGCTGCTGGAAACAAAAGTCAAACGGCATTCCGCCATTGCCGTGAGTCTTCCACACGAATGAGTTGCCGGTCTCGGTGATCATCTTGTGATTTCGTGATAACTGAAACCCTTGTGACCATGGAAGCGCTGCTTGTGATTTAATGCTGCGACACAAAACTCGCGAGGCGCAAATTGAAGATCATGTTTGTCCTTTCCTGCTACCGAATTCGATTCGCTTTATTGACCATCCTAATCGGGGGCTGCGTCGCGCCGGCCACGGCCCAGATGCAGAA
>DASXTE010000103.1:0-10337 GCA_036505595.1 Pyrinomonadaceae bacterium | reverse complement strand
ACGCGGCCGCTCACGACCAGGGACATTTGTTCGTGAGGATGCGTGTGTTCCGGGGTAACGAGAAACGGCTTGAACCGAAAACGACATATCATTAGATTCGTACCGACTACCATTTGCCGCTCGATGCCTTCAGCCGGATGCTCGACCGGAATGGTGGACCAATTCAAATGCTGCGCGCTGTTCAGAGCCGCAGTCGCCGCTGTTGTGGAATCCGATTGTTCGGTTACAGACATCTCAAACCTTTCAAATCGAGACCGCGCTTTTTCCTGATGCGGCGCCGCGAGCCATTCGCACGGCTTCGATGTAAGCACGAGCAGCTTCGGTGACTTTCTCTGGATGCCCCGCACGAATCGCTTTGATGTCGACGAGGTCGGCGCCAACGCCAATAGCAGCCGCTCCGGCTTCAATGAAACTGGCCGCAGTTGCCAGCGTGACACCACCTGTCGGCACCAATTCAATTTGTGGCAAGGGGGCTTTAATAGACTTGATGTAGCTCGCTCCGCCCATCGCGCCCGCCGGGAAAACTTTCACGAAGTCAGCGCCCGCATCCCACGCAGTCACAATCTCAGTCGGCGTAAGCGCACCTGGCATCACAGTGATTTCCTGTTCATGGCAGCACGTGATCGTTTCCACGTTCAGCGCTGGGCTAACGATGAACTGCGCCCCCACTGAAATGCATGCGCGTGCAACTGACGCGTCGAGCACCGTTCCCGCTCCCACGATGGCTTCAGCGCCAAAGCGCTTGGTCAATTGCTCGATCACCTGCACCGCGCCGGGAATGGTCATCGTGATCTCAAGAATCGGCAATCCGCCGGCTTTGATTGCCTCGACAACTTGAATCGCTTCTTCGGCGGAAGATGCGCGCACAACGGGGATGACGCCGATGTCGCGGATTTTTTGGAATACCTCGGTTTTGCCCATTTGCCTTCTAGCCCTCTCCCGCTGGGAGAGGGTTGGGTGAGGGCTTAGCACCTATACAAAAAAATTTTGTTTTCTCTTTCCTTCACTAACTGCGTCCCTCACCCCTAAGCCCTCTCCCAGGGGAAGACGGAAAACAAATTCATCTCGACACTCGCGTCGTTCCATCCTTCATCAACTTTTCCACTTCACTGAGCGTCGCCGTCGTAGTATCGCCCGGCGTCGTCATTGCCAGCGCGCCGTGCGCGGCTCCGCAATCAACGGCGTATTGCGGACCTTTGTCTGACAGAAGTCCGTAAATCAATCCAGACGCGAACGAGTCACCACCGCCGACTCGGTCATAAATCTCAACATTTTCGCGCGACTTCGCCGGATAAAACTCGCCGCCGGCAAAACAGACAGCGCCCCAGTCATTCACGGTTGCGGTCTTCGCATTGCGCAGCGTCGTCGCGACAACTTTGAAATTCGGAAACTCCGCCGTCGCGCGCTCAATCATGCGGCGAAAATTTTCCATGTCGAGTTTCGAGTGACTCTCGTCCAGCCCTTCGACTTCAAAACCTAAACACGCAGTATAGTCTTCTTCGTTGCCCAGCATCACATCAACCATCGGTGCTAGTTCTCGATTCACTTCCTGTGCACGCGTTTTGCCGCCAATCGACTTCCAAAGCGACTCGCGATAATTCAGATCGTAAGAAACGATTGTGCCGTGCTTCCTGGCCGTTTGTATTGCTTCGCGGGCAACCTGCGCCGTCGTCTCAGACAGCGCGCAGAAGATTCCGCCGGTATGAAACCAGCGTGCGCCTTCTTTGCCGAAGATTTGTTCCCAGTCGATATCTCCCGGCTTCAATTGTGAAACCGCTGTGTGGCCGCGGTCGGAACAACCAAGCGCCGCTCGCACACCGAAACCGCGCTCAGTAAAATTCAAGCCGTTGCGTACGGTGCGGCCGATGCCGTCGTACTCAACCCAGCGAATATGTGATTGATCGACGCCGCCCTGATAAATCAGATCCTGCACCAGCCGCCCGACCGGATTGTCAGCGAGTGCCGTCACGATCGCGGTGTCCATGCCAAAACATCGCTTCAATCCGCGCGCCACGTTATATTCGCCGCCGCCTTCCCAAACCTGAAAGCTGCGGGTCGTCGCCACGCGGCCATCGCCAGGATCGAGCCGCAGCATTACTTCGCCGAGACTCACCAAGTCCCAACGGCATTCGCCTTTCGATCTTATTTTCAGCGTTTCGCCCGCTGCCATGGCGATGAAGTTGTAAGCCTTAAAATGAACTGCTCCGATTTCGAGGGGTCGGTCGATATCGCCAGGCGTTGACCGCGCTCGACGCGCTCTCCTTTATCGACGGAGCCCGGAGGACCTGGAGCCGTCAGGTCATTTGTCTCGATCGTAGTGTGCGCCGCACTCGGCGCCACAATAAAGACGGACATCTTAGCGTTACCAGCGTCGATGACAAAGCGCCGATTGGCGGCTTGGGTGACGCGCTCATCGGCATGAAGCAGCGAAGCGAAGACTTGCAGCTTGTCAGTTTGCAAACTATCCGTGATGGTAAAGCCCTTGTTCGCAGAATACTCAAAGCGCCGCTCAAATCGAGTTAACCCCAACTCAGGCATGTACGCACCAGTCGCGTCGCCGCGAATCAGGCTCGAATTCGCACCGAGCTTGACCTCAACAATTCTTGTTTTATCCAAACGAGCGTACGGCACACCTTCCCACGGATCATGACCCTTGCCTTCCAGTCCCTGCCCACGTCCACCGACAAGCACCGTGTTGTGATGCGCAGTCAAAGGAACGCCGGCGTATCCCGAATCTCCCGTCAAATATTTGCCGCGCGCAAAGACGATGAAGCTGTTGGCATCCGGATGAGAATGACCCGCTGACAAACGCCAGTCAGGAAATTTCTCGAGCAGCGCCGCCGTATGATGACCTTCGGGCGGTCCACACTTGAATGCAAATGCAATTGCGTTACGCGACCAATCAGAACGCCAATAAACAACTTCATGATCCGGAAAGTAATGCCACCGGCTTTGTCGCTCAATGGGCACAGCTCTTAACTTGGCGTCGTACCAAAGCAGCGACCAGAACTCTTCGGCATTGACGTGGCCCAAACTCTTAAGCCATTTCGCGACGCCCTGCGCTTCCCCGTTTTGAAATCGCGCCGCCAGCCGATAAACCAGGTTGTAATTGCTGCTGTAATGACCGTCCGGGTGAGTGCGCTCGTAGTCCTCGCCCTTTTTCGCGCGCGTCTCAGACCCGGCATAGACATCGCCGAAATCAAAAACATTGTCGCCGCCCGGCAACATCGCGTGCGCGACATATTTGTACATGAGGCGGAACCCGGGTCGGTCATACAAGTCTTCGCCTGTCACGTGCACATGTGCATCAAGATAATGAATGAGCCAAGGCGTCGAGAAAATCCAGTATTCGAATCCTTCGTAGTAATAGCCGTCGGTCGAGTACGTCGCGAGCACGCGATCGAAAATCGCGCGCGCGAGTGCTGCCCACTGCGGTGCGTCATCGACTTCGTCGTAGAGCGCGTAGGCAGTCACGGCCAATCCGGAGATGGGAATGAAGGTGTGATTCTGACTGTATGCGTAGGTCTTGCCCGGCTTCGGTTTGAAGTAATCGAACATCAAGCGCGCTTGCCTGATGAGCTTAGTGCGATAGCGTGCTCGTTCCTGTTCGCTGAGATCGTGATACAGCAGGTCGTAAGCCCAACCCATGCCGTAAAGTAAATGACCGGCGGCGAGGTCAACATCAGGCTTGTTGTTGGCATAACCCCAGATGTCATAGCTGAGTGCGGCATCCATGTACTTCTTGGCCGCGTTCAGATATTTCCTGTCACCTTCGATCTTGTAAGCGAATGCAGCTTCCGCAATGCCGATCCCGACTTCGTTTTGGGCGCGTCGTGCTTGCGCGGGAGCCAGTGACGGCTCAATTTTTAGCGCGCGCACGTTTTGTAATGCTAGTTGCCAGAGATCTCGATGCGTTGTGCCAGCGCGTTGCCGCAACGCACTTAGCTCTTTATCAGTAAGGTAAACGCGGGGATGCACTCCTACGAGTTCCGGCCGCAGGCTGGACTTGCGCGAGCGCATCAATTCGGTGAGTGGGTGCTCGCCTTTAAGTTTGCTGCTTTTGATTTTCTCCGCTTCCAGCTCACGCGCGTCCTGGGCGAAGCAAACCGCGCTGGACCAAAGCACGACCGTTAACAGCAAGAAGGTGATGGGCTTTAGCAACAGTTTAGTTCGGAGGTGTCTCCGGATTTAGTCCATCAACATGCCACCGTTGATCTCGATGGTTTCACCCGCGAGGAAGCTGGCGGCGTCAGATGCCAAAAAGCAGATCACTTTCGCGACTTCTTCCGGTGTGCCAATGCGCCCCAAAGGAATCATGCCCTGATACGCCTTCATCATTTCCGGAGTCGAAAACTGTTCGTGGTACCGCGTGTCGATCACGCCTGGAGAGACGGCGTTGACGCGCACGTTGTAAGCTGCCAACTCTTTTGCCAGGCCCTTCGTGAACGTAATCAGCCCGCCTTTCGCGGTGGAATAATGAATAGAACCCAGCGCGCCGCCGTTGCGTCCGGCGATGGATGAGACGTTGACGATCGCGCCGGTCCGGCGCTCCATCATTGAACCTGCCACGGCTTTGCTGCAGAGGAACGCGCTCTTGAGATTCAGGTTCATGACTTCATCCCATCGTTCTTCCGTCAGCTCCAGAATCTTCAGGCGCTCGACCAGCGAGCCGGCGTTGTTCACCAGGATGTCTATTGGTCCGAGTTCATCGACCGCGCGCTGGACCATGCTGTTCACACCGCAGGCGCAGCTAACGTCGGCCTGCAAGGTGATCGCTCGGCCACCCCCGGCGACGATTTTCTTCCGCGTTTCTTCCGCGCCCGATTCATTCTTGTTGTAGTTGATCGCGACACTCGCTCCATGCGCGGCGAAAGCTTTGGCCGTGAATCGACCGATGCCGCTCGAAGCGCCCGTGACAAGCGCGACTTTGCCGGTTAAATCAGAATTGCTATTCATGAACACTCCTATGAGAAATGGGTTCAAGAAACGGATGCCGCCGCCAATGACGGCCTCATTGAAACACGGCGAATGGGTCCCGCGAGCAGGAAAAGAGCAATCGTGCCGAGCGGCGCGAGCACCCCTGCCACCACCAAAATCGGCGTGTAAGAAAAATGATCCACAACCCAGCCAGTTGTGAAAATAAATATCATTGAACCAATTCCAGCGCCTGTGCCGCCAAGTCCGGCGACCGAAGCCACAGCCTTCGCGGAAAAGAAATCACTGGGCATGGTTTGCACGTTATTGATCCAAACTTGGAACCCAAAGAGCACGACTCCGATGAGAGCCAGCGCAACCATGGGGCTGGAGGCGAACGCCGCGAGGACTCCGGCCGGCATTAACAGCGTGGCAAAGACGATAACAGCTTTGCGGGCTCTATCCACCGACCAGCCGCGGCCGATTAAGAAGCCTGATAACCATCCTCCCAAAAGGCTGCCCGCATCAGCAGCAACGTAAGGGACCCACGCGAACAATCCGATCTTCGTCAAGCTGAACCCGCGCGCGTTCGCCAGATAAAGCGGCAGCCAGGTAATGTAGAGCCACCAAACCGGATCGGTGAGAAAGCGCGCCACCACTATTCCCCAGACCTCGCGACGACGAAGCAAGTCTCGCCATCTCGGCGAATCGACATCGGCTGAGGCTGATACTTTGGGATCTGTGTCCCCGAAACGCTGTCCTTCACGAATCAACGCATGCTCTTCCTCGGTCAACCAGGGATGCCGATCTGGAGTTTGATAAAGAAGAAGCCACAGAGCGAGCCAGAGAAAACCAAGCGTGCCCGTGACAATGAATGTCGTCTGCCATCCATATTGTATTTGCAGAAAGACAATGAGAGGTGGTGCGACGATCGAGCCGATGGCGGCGCCACTGTTGAAAATCGCCATGCCCAGCGCGCGTTGTCTGATGGGAAACCACTCGGCGACGGTCTTGGCTGCGCCGGGCCAGTTGCCTGCTTCACCAAATCCGAGGACGAAACGAAAGATACTCAGTGAAACTAGCCCGCGCGCCAGCGCATGGGCCATCGCCGCCACTGACCAAACGAGGATCGAAAAAGTGAAGCCACGCCGCGTTCCAACCCGGTCATACAGCTTTCCCGAAACGCTTTGACTGATTGTGTAGGCCAGCAGAAACCAGACGACGATGCCGCCGAACGCGGTGTTTGAGAGACCAAGATCTTTCGTGATGACGGGAGCGAGGACCGAGATCGTCAAACGATCGATGTAGTTTATCAGCGTGGCGAGAAACACCAGGCCGATGATCCACCAACGCAGGCCTGGCAGCTTGAAGGTGGTCACCGGCGCAACTTCTTTCGTTCTGTGAGCTTCCGGCATTTGATGACAGATCAATATGAGCCACAGAGGCGCAGAGAAACAGAGAAACAGAGAAACAAACCTGGAACAAGGGAGGCGGCTGTTTTGCCTAACCTTATCCTATTTTCTCTGTGACTCTGTGCCTCTGCGGCATCCTTTTAGAACAGCAGCTTTAATCCAAACTGCAAGACGCGCGGGTCGTCAGTCTGTGTCAACGCGCCGAAGTTCGAAGCGCTGAGGTTCGTGACCAGCGTCTTGAAATTCGGATGATTGAACAGATTGAAAACCTCGCTTCGCAATTGCAGGCGGAACTTCTCTGTCAATTGAATCTTTTTCATCAATGACAAGTTGAGGTTCTGCGTTCCCGGCATCTCGATCAGGTTGCGCTGAACGTTTCCAATAAGCCCCGTCCGTCCAACAAATGCAGCCCGATTGATCCAACCTCCGCTAACGTAGAGCCCGCTGGCATCAAACACCGGCGTTGCACTTTGTCCACCAGGCACCGCGCGCCAATCTCCGACGAGATCGACGTTCGTGCCGAAACCATTGCTCGGAGAGGTCGAAGCTCGGCTGCCGCCGCTAATGTTGGTGTAAAGACCTGTTTGCAAAGCGACGATGCCGGACACCTGCCAGCCGCCTAGCACATGACCTATTACGTCATGCCGCTTGCTGAAAAATGGCAAGGCGTAAACATAACTCATCGCGAACACATGCCGTCGATCAAAGTTCGCATTGCCTTTGTCCAGGCTGGCGTCGAAAGGCACGCGTAAATCCGACGTCTCAGTGTCGAAGTTGTTCAGCGCCTTACTCCACGTGTAAGCCAAACTCATCGTAAATCCGCGCGACACGCGTTTCTGTGCGCTCACTTGCAATCCGTTGTAGCTCGATGAGCCGGTGTTCTCCTGAGAGCGAATTGTGCTGTAGCCGAGGAATTGTCTTACCGTGTCCGCGTTGGCGTTAATGAACGCGCCGGAAGAGTTGCGCGCCAGCGCCACTTCCGGCAGGATGTAGTTGATGTCACGCCGATGCGTCAGATGACGTGCCTGATTGCCGACATAACCGGCATCTATCACTACACCCCACGGCAATTCATGTTGGACGCCCAAGCTGTAGGCATAGACCGCGCCCGGCTTCATCGTGAAATCAAAAACTGTAAGCGCCTGAACCAAGGGTTTGCCGGTACCGCTCGCTCCGACAGTGTCGAGCGGATTGTTGAAGCCGGACAAGCCTGAAAGATTTGCCGGTGTTGTGAACTGGCGGCCACTCGTTATCGTTGCGACAGTCGCGAACGGCGTGTTGGTGCCCGCGTCGCGGACTGGGTTGAAAAGTGTGCGATCGAAGTACATCCCACCACCGCCGCGAATCACGGTCTTTCCTGTTCCGAATGGATCCCAAACAAAGCCCAGCCGGGGCGCGAAGAGCGCGTTGCCGCTATCAGCCAAGCCGCTGGGCCGCTCCGTCTTCAGTCGCTGAAGGTTCGGATCGCTGACCTGCGCGTTGCTCGGCAGTACCAACCCGTTGTAAGGATCGAAATATCCCTGCGCGCGAGTCAAGGTGCCGGTCGGATCCGCAATAAGATTGATTACACCGCCCGAGATTTGGCTTCCCAGCGGTGCTTTGTTTGGATCAAATCGGCTCCGATCGAATCCTACGATGTTACCGAGTTCAGTATATTGCCAGGGGACGTGCTGCAAACGAAGACCGAGCGTCAAACTCAATTGTCGATTTACTCGCCACTGATCGTTTACGTAGGCTTCAAATTGATTGTATCCGGCCGGGGCGTTCGTTGAGTTCGAGGTCTCTGTAAAACGTGTGTAAGCGCCGAGCAGCAGATTCGCGAAGGCGTTGCCGCTATCCTGAGGCCGAAACGCGGTTCCGGCGGTCGAGCCGGCACTGAAGGTTATCGTTCCGCCGTCACGAGCGCGAGTGTTCTCGGCCTTGGTGCTGTTCACGTAAAGCAAGCCGAATTTCAACGTGTGGTCACCGCGCACCCATGTTAAGTTGTCACGAATTTCCCAATTACGATGATCGATTGCGTAAGGCAGGCCGTTGCCGCTTAGCGTCGTGTAACCTTGCACTGAAAACTCCGGAATCTTGTTCAGCCGATTGGCCGGAAAAATTTCAGCAAAGTTGATTCCGTAAGTACCGCGGTTGATCTGCGCATCATCCTGATAAGACAACGCTTGATCGTTTCGCTGCCAGGACACCAGCGCTTCATTAACGATCGTCGGTGTCAGGACGTGGGTGTAACTGAGCATGAAAGTCTTGCCCAAACGAATGTGGTTGTCCGGCGCGATCGGCAAATTCTGGTTGTCAAAACTTGAGCCGAGCGGATTGTCGGAATCAAATTTGTCACGTAACCAGCGCCCGAAGATCGTCACGTTGTTGTTGTATTGATAATCGATGCGCAGGAGCTCTTGCCGCACGTTTCGCCTGGTGATTGGAAAGGCAATGTATTTATCAGCGCCCGCGTTCGGCAATGGGAACAGCCTAGCCAGCGCCAAACCGTTCGGCGACATCTTTGCCGTCGGGATTATATTGTTTGCGAAAGGAACGCCGGTGGTCGAACCAGACTTGTCGCACAGTATGAAACGTCCGGCATTTATTGTATTGGCATTCGGTATCGTAGTTGTGCACGTGTAATTTGCCGGTAATCCAATGGGCAAAAACGCGCTAAAGTCGCCTCTACGCATTGCCTCAGTCGGCACCAACTCATTCACAGAGGTGCCGGTGCGCGGCAACTTCCACTCGAGACCGCCGAAAAAGAATAGCTTTTTCTTGTAGAGTGGGCCGCCAACAAATCCTCCAAAATTGTTAAATCGCAGATGCGCCTTCTGCGGCGCGCCACTCGTGACCTGCTTACTCTCCCAAGGAAAAGCGTTCAGCTTGTCGTGACGAAAAAACTCAAAAAGCGAACCATGAAAATCCGAGGTGCCTCGCTTGGTCGCGACGTTGATTGCCGGCCCAGCTTGCGCGCCATACTCGGCGCTGTAAGGGCTGGCGACCAGCCTGAATTCCTGAATCGCATCGACGCTGATGTTGTTGACGAGCGTGCCTACCGACCCGTGATCCACGTTGCTGATCCCATCCAGCGTCGGCGCGGTACGACGACGCAAGCCATTGATTGCCGTGTCGTCTACCCGCACGTTGGTGCCTTGCTGCGAATCGCTGTTAATGGCACTGGTGCCGGGCGCCAGATTGACCAACTGCGTCCAGTTGCGCCCATTAAGCGCAATCTCTGTCACCTGCGTGCCGGAAATCAGCGTCTCGACGTTCGCAGTCTCTTTGTTGATTGTCTGGTAGGACGTCGCGACCACGTTTACCTGTTGACTAATTTCGCCTACTTCCATTGCAATCGCTAACGACGAAGTGTTTCCCACATCCACTTTGACGTTATCCTGCAGGAAAGTCTTGAAGCCCTGGGCGACGACGGTGACTCGATAGAATCCGACCGGCAAATTCGTCACGATGAAGTATCCGTCCGAATCTGTCGTCGCGGTTCGGCTCAAGGCCATCTGCGGACTCTCGACCGTCACGGACGCGCCGGCGACTACCGCCTTGCGCTCATCTGTTACCGTTCCAGCCAGGGACGCATTAACTTGTTGACCTTCGGCCGAGCTTGAGAACAGCAGACAGATGAAGGTCATCAGCAGGAAAACGCCAAAGCACTTCCGCCGTTTACGTCTTTCAGAATTCATTTGTTGGGTGGAATCGCATCGCAAATGCGCACTTTGTTCATGTGATTGTGCCATGGCAAAAATTCTCCTCATTCAGGTGGAACTGCTTCGTTTCCTAACCGTTCTTGCGTGTTAGCGATAACACACATCAATTGCGTGCGGACAGGTCCCCCAAAATCCTGGGGAACGTCTTCATTTCCTTTCCAGCAATTGGTCCCCGACTCTCGCGGAGCAAAACGGCATTTAGCCCTTAGTTGATTCACGAACGATCAATTCGCACTCGAACACTCGCTCCGTCCGAGCTCGATCGTGTCCGTCTTCAATTCGCTGCAATAGAAATTCCGCGGCCACC
>DASXTE010000102.1:0-9986 GCA_036505595.1 Pyrinomonadaceae bacterium | reverse complement strand
AATTCAAAAAGCAATTTGAATAGCATTAGCGATGGCAAACTGGCGCCGACGTTTAGCGCTTACGAAGAAAGCGAACGCGGAAAGATCGACGCCAACGGACGGAAACTGCGCCGACTTATCTATCGTTGGAATGAGGGTTTTACCAGAGAAGCCGTTGAGCCTCAATTTGACGACTGCGCGTTCACTTCAGATCACTGAGCCACTACACGCGCGATCGTTCCGCTGACTTGTTCGAAATCGAACGGCTTGCCGATGATGCCCGCAACCAGATCGACTTCGCCGGGCGGTGGTTGGGCCGTTGCGCCATAGCCCGTAACAAGTACGACCGGCAACTCCGGTCTTTGTCGGCGAATTTCGCGGGCAGTCTCCCAGCCATCCATCTCCGGCATGGCCAAATCGGTGAAAACCAAATCGAAATCATCGCGGCCGATTTTCTCGACTGCATCGCGTCCGGACTCCGCGGTGACAACTTTGTGATCGAGGTCGGCGAGCATTTCAGCCAACGTCTCGCGCACGACTTCTTCATCGTCGACCACCAGCACCGACAAAGACGATGACGGCGCGACGGTCGCCTGTCTGGAAATAGTGGCTTCTTCGCGCGACTGGTCTACCGGAAGATCAATGTGGAAAGTTGTCCCCTCGCCGGGCTTCGAGGTGACGCTGATGGTGCCCTCGTGGCGCTCGATGATTCCGTAGCTCACGGCCAGGCCGAGGCCGGTGCCATGCACACCTTTCGTCGTGTAGAACGGCTCAAAGATCTGCTCGCGCACTTCTTCTTCCATGCCTGTGCCGCTGTCGGCGAATCGTAGCTGGATGCGATCGCCTTTGCGCTTACAGCAGATCTCCAGAGTGCCGCCTTGCGGCATTGCATCAACAGCGTTCACGATCAGGTTCACGAAGACTTCGCGCATCTCTGAGGCATTGCCGCGCGTGAGAAATCCTTCGCCGGCGTTCAGCACAACATCAACAATTCGACCCTGGGCGCGCGCTTCGTTTTCCCAGCGCGTGCGGGTGATTTCAACTGCGTCGCGCAGCAGGCTGCCGACGTCCAGCAACTCCATCTCGGCCGCCGAAGACTTGCGCGCGAACGTCTGGATGCGTCGCACCGTCGCGGCTGCGTCTTCCGCGGCAGTCACAATCACGCCCAGGCTGCGTATCAATTCTTCATCGTGCACGCGGCGCAGAATCAGTTGCGCGCGGCCGAGAATTGCCGCGAGCGAATTATTGAAGTCGTGCGCCACGCCTGATGCCAATTGGCCCAAGGCGCGTAACTTGTCCGCCCGCGCGGCTCGTTCACGCTCCTGTTTTTGTTCGGTGATGTCGTGAGCGATGCCAAGCACGCCGGTCGTTTCGCCGTCCACAATAATCGGCGCGGTGTTGACGAGCGCGTGCCGGATCGTACCGTCCTTGGCGAGGTAGCGCGATTCAAATCGCTGGGGCTCGCCGTTGAGACACGCCGCGAAACGTGCACGTCGCATATCGCGATCGGCTTCATGCACGTTCTCGAGAAAATACCGGCCGATCAAGTCCTTCATTTCGTAGCCGGTAACATCGAACATCGCGTAGTTACACCATTGATACAAACCATCACGATCCACTGCATAGATCGCCTCGCGAGCACTCTCCAGAATGTTCTTCAGCAACGACTGACGTTCGCGTGCAACCGCTTCGGCCTTTCGCAATTCCGAAAGGTCGCGGGCTGTGCACACCGCGCCCACGACTACGTGGCCGGCATCGAAGACCGGCTCTACTGTGACGAGCACCGGCCGCTTCATTTTGTACGGCACGATTTCAAGGTTCACGCTTTGCGCGTCGCTTAACGAGCGCTCGACGACGCACTCAACCTCATCGGAGTCAGCGCGCAAAATCTCGCAGCACTTTCGTCCGAGGATGGTTCGCGGGGTTTCGTTATCCATCGCTGCGCCGGCCGCATTCACGCGAATGAGTTGCCCATTCGGGTCAAAGATGAAGACGCCGTCGGACATCGCGTCAAACGTTGTCTCCCATTCGTGCTTGGCGCGCGCCACAATCTGGAACAACTCTGCCTGCGCGATACTCGTCGCCAGTTGTGCGCCGACGGATTCGACCAGCAACACTTCATCCTCTTTCCAGTGGCGCGCGGCATCGGTCTGCTCGATGCAAATCACGCCGCGGAATCTGTCCTTGACTGTCAATGGCGAGACCAGAGTGGATCGCAGGTTCTGTTCACTGGCGTAAAACGCTATGCCGGCCGCCAGTTGCGAGGTCCCGGTCGCAAACTCCCGCACGTCCGCAACGACAAGCGCCTGCGTGGAATTGCGGAAATAATCGCGCAATAGCTGATCGTAGTAGCTATCAAACTCGCCGTCGCTCTCTTCGCCATCAGCCGCATACTGGGTTTTCACGAACAATTCGTCGTTCGTTCCGTCGCAAAGACGAACCTGTACGCGCGAAGCCGCCAACGCGGTTCCTAACTCGCGTACGGTAGTTTCCAGCACTTCCGGCAGGCTCAACGATGAACGAATCGCGCCACCGAGTTTGTTCACCAGCGCTTCCCGTGCGGAAGTTGCTTCGGCCTTTTGATATAGCCGTGCCTGGCGGATCGCAATGCCCGTTTGATCGGCAACCGATTTGGCTACTTCAACGTCAGCTTCGCTCCATTGCCTGGTCCATTGTGTGGTCGAGAGGGCAAACGCTCCCAACAGTTCATCATCGACCGTGACCCCGACATACATGATCGATTTCACATTGAATTTCTTGAGCAGTCGCTCGTAGAGGTCGTGGATGCGTTCATCCTCTGCCACATTGTCAAATGCCAATACGCCGAATTCTTTCATTGCCGCATTCAGGCCGTTAACCTGAGACAGGTCGAAGTCATGCGCCGCCGGACCGACCTCCGCGCAATGATATTCAGCAACGTTTCTCACGCGACCGGCCCGCTCGTCTTTCATGAACAGCGAGCAACGATCGACATTTAGGTGCGTGCCCAACTCCCGCACCGCAGTGGCCAGAACTTCCGAAACGTCGAGTGTGCAACGGATTGCCTGAGAGATGCGATTGGTCAACGCCACTCGATCGGCGTGCTGCTTCATCCTTCCGTACAACCGTGCGTTTTCCACGACAATCGCCGCGTGCGACGCGATCGTGCGGAGCAGCTCCAGATGACCGTCATCATATGCTTCAGGCTTTTCGTAGTCCTGAATAGTAATGACACCGACGACCTTCTCGCCGACCAGCATCGGCACTGCCAGCCAGCATTGCGCGCTTCGCCCACTTAATTTCAAGCCTAGCTTCTGGAGCGCGCCTTCGAGATCTCGCGGGATGTATAACGGTGTCCGGGTCCGGATCACGTGCTCGGTCAAGCCCAGTCCCAGCTTGCGCGTAGGCGAGTGATATGGCTGGCCGTCGATGGTGTACGCGGGAAACGATACTTCGCCCTTTTGGTCGTCGTACAAGGCAACATACAAATTGCGATTGTCGAGTACCTTACCGATCATTGAGTGAATCAACTGGGCAATCTCCGCAGGTTCGCCCAGCTTGCTTAACTCGTGCGAGATTTCATTAAGGGCCGCCAACTCCTGGTTTCGTCGCAGCAGTTCGGCCTCAGCCCGCTTGCGTTCCGTAACATCACGCCCGATTCCCTGGACGCCGGTGGGTTTGCCGTCGCGATAGATTAGCCGCGTACTCAGTTCCAGGGTGATGCGACGCTGATCTTTCGAAAAGATATCGAGTTCGTAAACCGTCGCGTCGTCGTTGTGGTAAAGCTTGCGCTTGAGCATGCCACGCGCAAGCTCCATTTGCTCACGGACTACCACCTGCGCAAAGTTCATGGACAATGCTTCCGATATCGGATAGCCGGTAAGCTGTTCGCCGGTGCGGTTGAGGGAGGTGAAGTTTCCTTCGAGGTCGTGCGTGTAAATAATATCGTTAGCGTTATCGAAGATTTCTCGATAGCGCTGTTCGCTTTCAATCAGCGCGGTCTCCGAACGCTTCTTTGCCGTCACGTCATTTGCCAGCACGAGATAAGCAGCGCGACCGCTGAATTCAAGCTTGTGCCAGGTGACATCGACATCGATAACCTTGCCGTCCTTCTTGCGGTGTCTCCATAACCCGGCGTTGGCATTGGGGGTAGTAGTCGTAGTTATATGTTCTAACAGGGCCGCTACATCTTCCGCCGGTCGAATCTCCTGGGCGGTCATCGCCAAAAATTCGTCGCGACTGTACCCGTAGTGACTGACCGCGGCGTCGTTCACCGCGAGAAATTGCAGAGTCTCCTGCGCGCACAACCACATTGGGCAGGGATTCGCCTTGAATAGCAGTCGATATTCTTCTTCGGATTTCTGGAGCGCCTGTTGTGCGCGATGCCGCTCGATCAATCGCGCGACTTTGATCAGAAGCTCCTCATTGCGAAAAGGAATTTGGACATAGTCGTCGGCGCCGGCGCTGTATCCTTCAATTAGCGCCGCATCCTCTTTGCGGACCGCGCTTACCATCATCACCGGAATTGCGGCTGTTTGCGGATTACTCTTCAGGCGCTGGCATAACTCCAGCCCGTTCATCTCCGGCATGACAATGTCGCTGAGAATGAGGTCCGCGCTAACGACGGTCGTGAGCTCAAGCGCACGACGAGCGCTATCCGCCGAGAGCACTTTGTAGCCTTGTGGTTCGAGCAGATCGATCAGCAAATCGAGCACTTGCTGATCGTCCTTTACGACCAAAACGACTGGACGATTGTCTGTTGATGCAGGCATTCAGCGAGAGTGATGTTGAAGGCGCCAAGAGCGCGAGGATCGGTATCGCGCCGAAAAGAGGTGGACTGAGGCTGCCACGAGCCTCGAAGCTAACCAAGTATAGCAAAGCTAAACTCGGTTTGTCACCTAGCAATTACCCCCACAATTAGGGTTTTTGTGCGGTTTTTGAGGCGTTCGACATTGGGGACTTGGCAAAGTAGCCCGGCCGGTAGGTTAACTTTAGGGACTGCTTTTGAAGGTCAGGATTCGTGATTTCGATGGTCACGCGTCGATACGAACCATCGCGCGTCTTGTTTGAAGGCGAGTAAGCAATCAGATATTGCTCTCTCAGGTCCCTTTGAATCTGTACAAACGCGTCGCGCAACTCCGACTCACTCCGGGGGAAGTAAGCCCGCCCGCCGGTAGCCTCGGTGATCTTTCTCAGTGAACCTTCGTCGACACCATACGAATATCGGTCGCCGATGCCAATCGCATAGACCATAGCGTCAACCTTCACGGCGCTGTTGATAGCGTCCAGCATGTGAACCTGGCTGCTCGTGTCTTGGCCATCGGTCAGCAAAATGACCGCGCGGCGCGTGTGCTCTGCTGAGTCGCGCATTATTTCATTGGAGGTTGTATAGACGGCATCCCAGATTGCCGTCGAACCGGCCAACGCCTGTTGGCTGTCAGAGATTGGTGGTGTGCCGCCGACAACCACTCCGCCACCGATTAGACCTGAGGGCGGCACATACTCGACGCGTTCGATTGCGCGTCGCAATCGCGCGACGTTGCCGGTCAAACCTTGCTCGAGCGTGGGCTCGCCGGTGAAAGAAACGACTGCGGCCTCGTCCTTTTGTGGCCGCATGACGGCTTCGAGAAATGCCTGAGCAGCGGCCTTTTCTTCCGGGAGCGTGCGCTCTTCCGATCGGCTGGTATCGATCAGGATCGCGAGCGATAAAGGTAAGTCGATGTTCTGTTGGAAGGTGAAGATTCCCTGCGGCACTCCGTCTTCGAGCACGCGCACGTCTTCGCGTTTGATGGTTGCGATGAAACGTTTGTGTTTGTCGGCTGCCGTGAAAAAGACGTTCGTCAGGTTCGTTTCCACGCGCAAAACTTCTTCGGAG
Source organism: Pyrinomonadaceae bacterium (assembly GCA_036505595.1). Classification (GTDB taxonomy): domain Bacteria; phylum Acidobacteriota; class Blastocatellia; order Pyrinomonadales; family Pyrinomonadaceae; genus UBA11740. The sequence goes on along the minus strand of DASXTE010000102.1, from coordinate 4,153 downwards.
TTCAGCGTCTCTTCTTCTTTAGGAGGAGTGGGACTGGGCGAAGGATTAGTGACGCGCTGCCGAGTCGCGTTGGGCACTTCGCTCTGCGCCAGTGTGTCGGCCGCGAGAGCCGCCACGAAGGAGACGAAAATGACGAACACCGCCGCCGTGGAAAATCGTGCTTTCATTTTACTCAGCCGGTCCTGACCGCGTCGGCGACCGCCTTGTACCCTTTCTTCGTGCGCAGCTTCAAGCTCTGCCCGTTAGTGAGTTTCACTTCCACGCGACGATAGCTGCCATCGTATTTGTCGTTCGTCGGCTTGTACGTGATCAAGTACTGCGATCTTAGTTCTTTCGAAATCTTTGAGAACGATCGCTCAAGCGAAAGCATGTCGCCGGTGAAGAACGCCGCGCCGCCTGTTTCTTCGCAAAGGCGATCAAGATCTTTGTCAGCTTTGCCTTTGACCGTGCCCGCTTCGACGCCAACGACCGTGCTAAGCAGCCCGGCTTTTGTCGAAATCGCGAAAATCGTAGTTTCGGTCCGTTGCGCGATATCGATGGCGTCGTTGATGTCAGCGCGACTGTAGGTGTCAACGCCATCAGTGATAATCACCAACGCGCGGCGTCCCTGCGCCGAGCGCATCTTTTGATCGCAGAACTGCCAGATCGCATCCCAAAGCGCGGTTTGCTCGCCCGTTTTCTTCACCGCATACACGGCCTTGTCGAGGAGTTCAAGACGGTCAGTAAAATCCTGCCGCAGCGTGACTTCGTGATCGAAGGTCGCAAACAACACGCGATCGCGGCGCGGTCGCACCACCGTCTGAATGAAGTTCATCGCCGATTCCTGCTCGAACTTCAGCTTCGCCGCAGTCGAAGGCGATGTGTCCATCAGCACGCCGACGTAAAGGGGCAGCTTGTTATTCTCTTCGCTGGTGAAAGAATCGATATTCTGCGGGACCTTGTCTTCCAGAATGACGAAATCGTTCTGCGTCAAGCCGGAGACAAACTGACCCTTTTTGTCGGTGACTGTAATAGGCAGCCGCACGCGGCGAATGTTGATGACTTCGGCCTGATTGGGATCAGGAGTCGCCGTCGGGACGGGCGGTTTCTGCGGCTGCTGATTTTGTGCGGTCGCGGCAAAGACCAGTGACAGGCCCAACGCCACTAGTGAAAGAAATGCGAACAATCTGTTCATGATTGATTCCGTACCAGACCAGAGGTCGTATCGCAGCCGGCATTTCGATGCCCTCGCGAGTCGCGGCAGTTGCCCTCGTGCGGGTTGTTACCCAATTCCATTCGCGGTGATTTCATACCTTATCAATTTTGGCGGCGAGGATAAAATCGCTTTCGGTCAACCCGTCGATCTTGTGCGTCCAGATCGTGATCTCCGTCTTGCCCCAGCCGAAGCAAATGTCCGGATGGTGCCCCTGGGTTTCGGCGAGTTCGCCGACACGATTCACAAAATCGAGCGTCTCGCGAAAGTTCTGAAACTTAAATTCTTTCCGCAGATGATGCTCGTTAATGACTTCCCACCCGGACAACTGTCCGAGCATCGGTTGAATTTGATCGCCTTGCATTGGTGGCACGCCGCCGCGACAGGGAACGCATTCACGCGCTGCTAGATCACTCATGTTTCCTCCCAAACCTAACCCTAACCACGGTTCGTTCCAACGAACGGACAAACACACTACCATAACTTCGGCGGCAGTTCCGAAACGTGCTTCAGCGTGCTGACTTCCAACAGGCGGTCTGCCATAATGATCCGCGCTAGATTCTTTGCAATTGCATGAGCGAAGCTTTGGATAAAGTACGCGGCGTGCGCGAACTGCCGCTGTTTCCTTTGCCGGTGGTGTTATTTCCCGGTATGCCGATGCCGCTGCACATCTTTGAGGCGCGCTACCGGCAACTGCTGACCGACATTCGGGCGGGCGACAACTTGTTTGGGCTGTCGTACTTCGATGCCAGCTCTTCCGACAAGGACATTCCGCCGACAGGGCACGTTGGTTGTGTTGCTGAAGTCACGGAAACCCAGGGCCTGCCGGATGGCCGATCAAACGTCCTCGCGGTTGGCGTAGTTCGTTATCAGGTCGAGGATTATGTTGAGCGCGACGATCCCTATCTCGTCGTGCGCGTGAAATTCTTCGAAGACGAAGAAGAGAACAGTCAACAACTGCATTCGGACGCACGCGAGGTGGCGGCGATGTTCATGCGCGTGGCCAACGCGATTAGAGTGACCAACGACGAACGCGGCAACTTGCCGGACATCACTGACACTGAACCACAGAAGCTTTCATTTCTTGTGGCGGCGGCAATGGAACTTGAAGCTGAAGTGAAGCAGCAGCTGCTGGAGCTGCGCTCAACCTCTGAGCGACTTCATCGGCTGGGAGATTTTCTGGCGCGCGTTGTGAAGAGTTATGAAGAGCGCGCGCGGCTGCATTCGATTGCCAAGGGCAATGGCCACGGCGGCAAAAATATCGACCTCGATGACAACTAGCATCGTCACGCCCAGCTTGATTCGATGATAACCGTTCGCGTTCTTTTCTTTGGCGCCGCGCGTGATGCGGTTGGAGCAGAACAAATCGATCTGACGTGTGACGACGGCTGCACCGCCGGCCATGCGCTTCGGCAATTGCTATCTCAGTATCCCGAACTGAGTCGCTTCGGAAAGTCTCTGCTGCTGGCGGTGAATCAGGAATACTCTGAACTGAATCGAGATATTCGCGATGACGATGAACTGGCAATCTTTCCACCCGTCAGCGGCGGTGCTGGGTACGCACGCGTTCCGCGTGCTGTATCCCCAACCCCTGACTTCTTCGAACTAACCACAAATCCAATCGACGTTGGCGCCGTGGCTCGTCGCGTCGTGCTTCCGGAATGCGGCGCGACCGTGACCCTCGATGGCTACGCCCGTGAATGGACGAAAGGCCGACGCACTCAGTACCTGGTCTACGAGACTTACGAGCCGATGGCAGTTAACGAAATGAAGAAGTTAGTTGCACAGGCGCATGAGAAGTTCGACATCGCGCATATCGGCATTGTCCATCGCACCGGCCGTCTGGAGATTGGCGAGACCAGCGTCGTCATTTCCGTTAGCGCAGCGCACCGCCGTGCCGCCTTCGAAGCCTGCGAATGGGCCATCCGCGAATTGAAGCGCACCGTGCCAATCTGGAAAAAGGAAGTCTTCGAAGACGGTGAGGTGTGGGTCGAAGGCGAAGGGTATGACGATCGCGGCTTTGCCGCCTGATGTGCGGAAGGTCTTTGATCTTCCGCAATTGCTTTTCAAGACAGATTCGGGGGCTCAGCCCCGAAAAACTCCATAGCTTCTCCGGTAAGGCACAGCCTTACCGCACATCAGGCGGCAGAGCCGCGGCTCTTATGCCGGCGTTTCCTCTGTCTCTTCCTCACCGCTGGGCTCAACCAGCGACGCGCTCGTAACCATGTCGCCTTCGTCGGTCTTGATGAGGCGCACACCCTGGGCGCTGCGGCCCGTTTTGCGAATGGCGCCGGCTTCGAGGCGAATCAGTTTCGCCTGCTGCGTGATGATCATGATTTCCGAATCCTGATCGACGGGAAATACAGCAACAACCCTTCCGGTCTTTGGCGTCGTCTTCATGTTGATGACGCCTTTGCCGCCGCGCGACTGCAAACGGTAAGTCGAGATCGGCGTCTGCTTGCCGTAGCCCTGCTCGGAAACCGAGAGCATCTTTTCGTTATCGTCCGCCGAGACAGCGCAGAGCGAAACCACATAATCGTCCTTGCGAAGATCTATGCCACGCGTGCCGCGCGTCGCCCGCCCCATCGGCCGCGCGTTCTTTTCGTCGAAGCGAATCGCGTAGCCATTATGTGTGGCGATGAAGATGCGTTTCGTGCCGTCCGTTAACACAACATCGAGCAGCTCGTCGCCTGCATCAATGTTGATGGCGATGATGCCGTTGGATCGGATGTTTTGAAAGTCGGCCAGCGAAGTCTTTTTGATCACGCCTTTGCGCGTGACCATCACCACGTACCGTCCTTCCGAAAATTCGCGCACGGGGACTACGCCCGCGAGCTTTCGATCAGACGGAATTTGGATCAAGTTCACAATCGCCTTGCCACGCGAGGCCGCCGCTGCGTCGGGCACCTCGTGCACCTTCATCTTGTAGACCAGCCCATCGTCGGTGAAGACCATCAGATA
>DASXTE010000101.1:0-3097 GCA_036505595.1 Pyrinomonadaceae bacterium | reverse complement strand
CGCTGCCAGTCGCTACTGGCATCGACCTGATACGTCGGCGCAGACGTTCGTCGATGGTTGGGTTCGCACTGGTGATCTCTATCGCGAGGATGTGGATGGTTTCTGGTGGCACATGGGCCGCAGCGATGACTGCTTCAAGCCGACGGGCCAATGGGTCTCGCCCGTAGAAGTCGAAGGCGTGCTGGTCAGAAGCAAACAGATTCGCGCCGCAGCGGTCGTTGAGGGCTTCGATAAGGACGGCTTGTCCTGCGTCTGCGCGTTCGTCGTCCTCGCAAACGACAGTGATAGCGAAGAATCGGTTGAGCAAACATTGCGAGAGTTGTGCGAAAGCGCATTGCCGCGCTTCAAGCAGCCGCGTCGCTACATTTTCGTTTCGGAATTGCCTTACACTGCCACCGGAAAGGTTCAGCGATTCAAATTGCGCGAGCAATTACGCAGTTCAGAGTTCAATCTTCAGATTGGGTCGTCAAAGCAAGCTAAAGCTTGAACTCTGAACTTTATGAACGAAAAAGGTCTCCAGGAAACCTACGCGCCAAACATGAAGTGTTTTGGCTGCGGGCCCGCCAACGAAAAGGGCCTGCACATTCGCAGCTTCCCGCAAGGCGATGAAGTCGTCGCGACTTTTCAGCCAGAAACTTACCAGGAAGCGTTCCCCGGAATGTTGAGCGGCGGCATTATCGGGACGCTGCTCGATTGTCACTGCAACTGGACCGCGGCGTATCACCTGATGAAGCAAGCTGGCGTCGATCATCCGCCGTGCACGGTGACCGCGGATTACACAATCAAGTTGCTGCGCCCCACGCCGACTGACAAACCAATTCAGTTGAAAGCACGAGTGATTGAATCGAGAGAGGATCGTGCGGTGGTCGAAGGCGAACTAATAGCGCATGACAAAGTAACCGCCACGTGCCGCGGAACTTTTGTCGCTGTAAAGCCCGGCCATCCCGCATATCACCGCTGGTAAGTAGCACAGACTTCAGTCTGTGAGTGGCTGATCTGATCACAGACTGAAGTCTGTGCCACTTTCATGATAACGACAATCTTTTTCGATATCGGCGGTGTGCTGCTGACTGATGGCTGGGGCCACACGTCGCGGCGCGCCGCGGCCGAGAAGTTTGGTCTCGACTGGGATGAATACACTGATCGCCACGAGAAAGTCGCGCACGCAATCGAAACCAACCGTCTGTCGCTCGTTGAATATCTGACACGGACAATTTTTTATCGGCCGCGTTCTTTCAGTCGCGAAGAGTTCCGCGATTTCATCTTTGCGCAGTCCCAGCCGCATCCCGAAACAATTGAAATCGCTAAGCGTCTGGCCGCTTCGCGAAAGTATTTCATGGCGACAATCAACAACGAGATTCTCGAGTTGAATACTTATCGCATCGAAACGTTCGGCTTGCGAAGTATCTTCCCGGTCTTCTTCAGTTCATGCTTTTTGGGAATTCGAAAACCGGATGAGGCTATTTATCGTCTGGCATTGCAAGTCACCCAACGAAGGGCCGAAGAGTGCCTGTTCATCGATGATCGCGAGGTAAATTTAGAGTGTCCGCGAGAGCTGGGTTTGCAAACGATTCTTTACGAGAGTGCGTCGCAGTTACGCAACGCACTGGAGCAATACGGTATTGAGGTTTCAGCTTAGCGCGATCTTCGTCTTCTTTCCGTCCTTGTCCACTGCCACGTAAACAACTTCCGCTTCCGTCACACGCGCTCGTTGGCCGGGCGATCCGTACCGTTCGGCTTCGACGATGACTCGTGTGGTAATCGACGTGGTTCCAATCTTCACTGTCTCGGAATAAAAGCTGACCAGGTCGCCGACAAAAACCGGCTGGTGAAAGATCACTTCGCGCATCGCGACCGTCACAAAGCGATCCATGCCGGTGCGGCGATGGGCTTCGATCGCGCCGGCCATGTCGATGTAGCTGAGAATGACGCCGCCGAAGATTGTGCCCTGCGAGTTTGTGTCGCGCGGCAGCATGGTTATGCGAATCGCTGGGTCCGTGTTCATGCGACAAATCGTAAATCGTAAATCGTGAATCGTAAATAGACAGCGTCCAGCGACAACTCGACTTCATAGGCACCGTCAGCCGGAACAAACCAGCGAGCGAAGTGTCTAAGCAGACAAATCCAACGAAGGAAGGTCCGTTGTCATGTTCCAATTAATCGACCTGATTCTCGGCTCCCCAGTCGGCGCATCTATCGTCTCAGCGCTGCGAGACACAGTCTACGCCGCTATGATTCTCGCCGATTGCGACGAATGCGGCTTCAACGATTTAGGCAAATTACTGTTCGGCGGCCTGATCCTGGCAGTGCTGATTGGAATTGGCGCTTCGCTGCTTTGGCGGCGGGCAAAAGAAAAGAACGCGGCGGAGTCAGGCTTTGTTTCGATCAAACCGACGGATCATGCGCGATAGGTGTCACGAAACAAACGGATACCAGGGCGTATTCCGAAAAATCCAGAAGAAGATCATTAGCACTAGCCACGCCCACAAGTAAAAGGATGGAATGAAGACTCGCCTTTGCGGCTGTCCCGTGATCGCGCTCTTCGTGTATCCAAGAAAGCCATAAACGATGAACGGCAGCGTCAACATGAAAAGCGGATTTAGCTTGAACGCGGCGACCGGATGCAGGTGCAAAAGCTGATAACACGCGCGCGTCGATCCGCACCCTGGGCACTGCAACCCAGTCAACAAACGAAACGGGCATTTGGGAAAGAATTGATTCGCAGGATTTGCCGGATTGAAAAAGAAGAGAAAGCCGCCGATGGCCGCCAGCCCAAGCCACACGCCGGCAGTGATCGTCAGTTGTCGCGTGCGATCGACCGCTACGGGAATAAAGTGAAATTTCTCCATGATCTGAAAACCGCAGCAACCATTCTCAAGCTTAGTCGCTGCGGAGTCAGTTTAGCGCAATAGAAGTTGATAGACGAAAGTCAGAACCAACCCTTTTTGTTTTGAATGTACGTCCGTACGAAGTCCTCGTCGGATTTGGTGAGATAGATGATTCCCTCGACCAGGCCGATGATGCTGCCGATGCCACATGTGATGAACGTGAGGACGATCTGAATGATGCCCTCAGTTGTGTAACCGAGGATGAATTT
>DASXTE010000100.1:0-36953 GCA_036505595.1 Pyrinomonadaceae bacterium | reverse complement strand
CCTGACATGCCGTCTTACGATCAACCGGACGAGTTGGGCGAGCTGGTTGCGCGCGCGATGGACCAAAGAGAAGGGCCGGAAGTGGTGGCCAACATGGTTCTGCCCCATCTGCGGGATATTTACGCGGACCTTGATGACGCGACACGAGGCGCTGATTTGTTTTTGACGCACCCGCTGCCACTGGTCGGGCCAATCATTGCTCAGAAGAAGCGTCTGCCGTGGGTATCGAGCGTGCTCGCGCCCGCTTCGTTTCTCTCTGTCCATGATCCAATCGTTCCGCCACAATGGCCGTGGCTTTACAAGTTGATGCGGCTGAGTCCCTGGGTGGGACGTGGCGTAATGGCGCTGGCAAAGTTGAAGCTCGATAAATTGATGCAGCCGGTTTACGAACTGCGCGCGAAGTTAGGTTTGCCCCGCGGTGAACAACCGCTGTTCAAAGGTCAGCATTCGCCAACGAAAGTACTCGCGCTGTTTTCAAGGCTGATGGCGGCGCCTCAACCTGATTGGCCGCCGAACACGACTGTGACTGGCTTTGCGTTTTACGATCGGCGCGACTTTTTTGGCGAGACGGAGATGCCGACTGGGTTGGTGCAATTCCTGGATAACGGTCCACCGCCAATTGTGTTCACGCTCGGCTCGTCAGCTTTTTGGGTGGCGCGAGATTTCTATCGCGATTCAATCACGGCGGCGCAGGCGCTTGGGCGGCGTGCGTTGCTGCTGATTGGCCATGCGCGCAATATGCCTCCCGCGCCACTGCCTGATGGAGTTGCGGCCTTTGAGTACGCGCCGTACAGTGAAGTGTTGCCGCGCGCCGCTGCAATTGTTCATCAGGGCGGTGTTGGCACCACCGGTCAGGCGATGAGATCGGCCAAGCCGGTTTTGATTTTGCCGCACGCGCACGATCAGTTTGATAATGCCGCGCGCGTGGAACGCCTCGGCTGCGGGCGAGTTTTGCCTCGGCCGCGTTACAATGCGAAGTCCGCCGTTCGCGAACTGCGGATGTTGTTTGATGACGCGAGCCATGAAGAGCGTGCGGCGGAAGTCGGCAGAGTCGTTCGGGAAGAGCAAGGCGCGCGCGTGGCAGTTGATGAGATTGAAAAAGCCCTGAACGCAATTTGATCAAATGCTTCTGGTAATCGACATTGGCAACACGAACACTTCGTTGGGCGTCTATGACGGCGAAACTCTCTCTGCGCACTGGCGGCTGACGACGGCTCGCTCGCGCACGGTTGACGAGTGGGGCGTGCACGCGCGCAACCTGTTTGCACTGGCCGGGCTGGATTTCAAATCAATCGATGCGATCGCGATAGCGTCCGTCGTGCCACCGCTGAACTTCACTTTGAAGCAGATGTCCGAAGCATACTTTCACGTGACGCCGCTGTTCATCGATCACACGATCGATACCGGTGTGCCGATTCTTTACGAGCCGCCTTCGGATGTTGGCGCTGACAGAATCGTCGACGCCGTCGCCGCTATTCACAAGTACGGCGCGCCTTGTATCGTCGTTGATTTCGGCACCGCCACAACTTTCGACGCGATCAATTCGAAGGCTGAATATCTAGGCGGCGTGATAACTCCCGGCATCACCATCTCGGCGGACGCTTTGTTTGAGCGCGCTGCGAAATTGCCGCGCGTCGAAATCAAGCGACCGCAGAAGGTCATCGGCTCGGCCACCATCGAAGCAATGCAATCGGGTCTGTATCACGGCTATGTCGGACTCGTTGACGGAATTCTGCGAAAGATGATTGATGAACTTGGCGGCTCGCCGAAAGTTATTGCGACCGGCGGCCTGGCGCCGTTGATTGCGAAAGGCTCCGAGTTTATTCAGGAAGTTGACGAGACGTTGACGTTGGAAGGACTCCGGCTGGTTTACAAACGCGTTGCGCGTCCAAAGTCCAAAGTCCAAAGTCCAAAGCCCAAAGTCCTAGTTTTGAATTACTTTTCCTATTTTTCCGAAATCGAAGACACTTTCATTCGCCGGCGCGGCAAGCATCTCATGCTCAGCCCGATCGACTGGGCTCTGATCGAAAGCTGGAAAGAGCGCGGCGTGCCTCTGCACGTTGCGCTGCGTGGCATCGAGCACGCGTTTGATTCGCACGAGGCGAAGAAGCGCAAGCGAAGCGTCAAGACACTGCTCTATTGCCAGGAGGAAGTCGAAGCGCAGTACGCCGAATGGTTGGAGTCGCGTGTCGGCAGTCATGACGAATCGTCAGCCGAACAAGACGAAACGGCCGCCGCTTCGCCGTTCTCGCGTGAAATCGTTTTGGGCCATCTTTCCAGATCGCTGGATTCGATTCAAAAACTCTCCGATAGTCGAGAGCCGCCAGACGAGTTAAGCGAAGCATTGTCGCGAGCGGCGTCGCTGCTGGAAGAAATTCGCGAGGATTACGCGAATGCGGCCCGGCCCGACGCTCGCAAGCTGGAAGAGTCTCTGACCGGAATCGATCGGATGCTTGACGAGGCTGTACGCACCGCCACTGACCAAAATCAACTCGCCTCAATCACTGTCGAAATCGACTCTCAGCTCAAACCCTACAAGCGCCAGATGGACCAAGCGGCATACGAACAAACGCGCGCGAATCTGCTGCGAAAACGTTTGCGCGAACACTTCGGCGTGCCACGCTTGAGCTTGTTTTACCTGTAGAATCGGTGAAGACAAATCGACGTGTACGGATAGTAAGAAAGGTCTTGACTCACCCTCTGGCCGGGCGTATCGTTCGCCGCATCAAGCGGTGTTTGCACGTTAACGGCTGACCTTCCACGAGCTGCCCTTAAGAGACGACTCGCGCAACTCAGCCATCCCAATTTTCCCGGCGCTTCTACCGGCAGGCTCGTCAGTAGCCCAACCGTGAGGGAGGGCTCAATCAACAAACGGAGCGTTCCCCGATGCCACGCGCGGTCGCGGGCGTCATCTCTAAACAGCGCGGTGAAATTCGAGCCGGTTAAGATTGGCGGCGTCCAGATTCATCATTTCGTGTTGTTGAGTTTGCAGTAAAGAGAGGAGGAGGTTTTATGCTTCGACGAAGATTGATAAGTCTTCTGGCTCTAGTAACGTTGATAAGCCTCGCGATTGCGGCACACCGCGTTCGATCAAGTCAGCCACCCGAAGTGGACAGATCAATGCGACAGCCGATCCACGTCCTTCCAGTGGCGACACCATTACGATCCCGAGCTTTGGATCCGGTGCAAAATATTCGATTTACGATTTATCCCGAAGGAATCTTTCCTCGGGAGATAACGGTGCAAAAAGGCCTCGTGTCTATAGTCGTTGAGGATCGTACTCGAAAAACGGAGGGGTTGAGGATTGAACGCGAGGTTGGAAATGGTCGAGTGCCCGTTGGACAGATCAAGGCAGCACAGAACTTCTGGCGAGGTCGCGATCAACTCAGGCTCCAGCCTGGCGATTATCAAGTATTCGATGCCAGCAAACCATCCAGTCGCGCACGGCTCATAGTTTCTCCGTAGCCCAACTGACACGAAGTTCGCATACACGCCCGGCAATTTTTGACGATAGTTATGACTCTCAAACGCCATCTCTTTATCGCCGTCATGCTGCCTGGTCTGCTGCTCGTCTGCCAGCCAATATTTCGAGGGCAGGCGCAAAGCCAATACGATAAAGGCACGCCACCGCAATTCGTTGCGGGTGTTTCATCTTTTGGCAGTTATGCATCGGCTGACATGGGCGCAGTCAACCTTAGCAACGGCGCGTTGAATCTAAAAATTCCGCTCGTTAATGTTGGAGGGCGAGGTCTTTCTCTGCCGATCACCCTTAATTGGAGCAGCAAGATCTGGTCTGCCAGCATCGATTATGATGAGGAACCCGGCTGCGGTCGGGGTGGTTGTGACGATCCTAATCCAAGTATGGTTCCGCTAGCCTATGCTGATTACGCCAACGCCGATAACTATGTGGGTCTTGAATGGCGCGCCGAAGCAGGATGGACCGTAGGTGGCATGCCTTTCATGCTTCAACGAGTGGTTCGTATCAACTACACCAATATTCAACCAAGAGGTCCTTGCTACGACTTTACCCTGCCCAAGCTCACTTTCATGATGCCGGATCGAGGTGAAGTGGAATTTCGAGACGATGCTTACGATGGCGCGCCGTTGTCTAGCGACTGCGGTGGCTGGATCGCAGGTCTCAGCCGTGGCCGTCGCTGGCACGCCACGGATGGCTCTGGAACAATCTATATCACTGATGTTGACAACGGCGCCGCCGGTCCGTTCCCCAATCTAACCGGAGTGGTGATCACCGCCGACGGAACGCGTTTTTATCTGAACGCCGCCGGCGGTTGTTATCTGATCATGGATCGCCATGGCAACAAGATTAGCTTTAGTGGGAACGAAATTGTTGATCCTCTCGGACGCACAACAACAATACAGTCGAATGCTCCTGATCCCGACAACCCTTCGCAAACTCTGGCAGTGTTGGTTACAGTGAAAGGCTATGGGGGCCAGCCGCGCTATTACAAGGTCAAAAGCGGCATCATGAATCAGCATTATCGCAGTGACCTCAATCCCAGCCTGCCGGTAATCACCGGCAGTTACGATCCGATGAGTTGGGGATATAGCAATTGGTGGCCGGCGTCAACCACGATTTTGTTCCCATTATCCTATGGCTTATTTGCCCAGCGGATCGATAATCGTCCGGTCATCTGTGAACTCACTCTTCCAGATCAACGCTCGCTGCGTTTCAACTACAACGAGTTTGGAGAGGTTGCTGAAGTGCAAATGCCCACGGGCGGCAAGGTTTGGTATGACTATGGATCGGAGCTTTCTTTTCCCTCGGGAAACTCGCCGATGTGGGAGACCGGGGGCGACTACCACACTAGTGTTCCGGAAGTTGATCGCGGCGTCATACAGCGTAGAACATTTCCTGATGGCAGCACGTTGGAAGGCACTTGGAACTATAGCTACATCGGTTCGTCAACCCTGATAACAGCTTCTGCTGCGGGTGGCGCCTTATTGCTGAACGAAGCGCATTATTATCTCCCGGCGGGACGTTACACCGAAAGTATTGTCGGCGGCCACAACGGCACCCATTACAACCTCTGGTCGACGGGCGTTGAGTGGCGTACAGAGATTCGCAACGCCACCGACACAGTCCTTACCGCTAACGAACAAGACTGGACACAGCGAACCCCCGTGTCCTGGTCTACTTACACGCAGGAGCAACCCGCGAACGATAATCGGGTAAATCAAACGCGACGCTACCTCGAGAACGGAAATTTCGCCAAGACCGAGAGTTCGTACGATGATCTGAATTATCCAAGAGCGAACAATGTCAGCGAAGTACGAGAGTACGATTTCGATGGTTCCCTGAAACGCCGCTCGACAACCATTTATGTGACGGGCAGTTATCAGAATGACGATTCTATTCATCTGCTGGGTCTCTCCTTGGTGCAGACCGTCTTTGACGCAAACGGTAATCAAGTTGCCCAAGCGACAAATGAATATGACAATTACTCAGGCGATGGAAATCACGCCCCTCTTCAGGACTATGGGGCAGTAATTGGACATGATATCAACTATGGCAGTGCGCTAACCGCACGAGGTAACCTGACTGCCGCCGGACACTGGTTGAATACCAATAACTCGATCATCTATTCGTTCCCGCGTTATGACATCTTGGGCAACGTAGTCGGAACCAAGGACGCTAAAGGCAATATAACTGAACTTAGTTATGCGGATGACTTCGGCAATGGCAGCAACCCCGGCGGCGGAGCATCGGGCGCCTACGGGCCCACGTACGCCTTACCGACATTAATCACAAGTTCGCCGCCGCAAGTCGGCCAGCCACCGCAAACAGCCCGCAGCGAATACGATTTTTCAACTGGCTTGTTAACCGGATTCAAAGATCGCAACGGCACCGTTACGCAAACCATCTACAACGATCCGTTCGATCGTCCCACTCTAGTCAAGACAGCGCTCGGCAGCGGAGTCGAGTCGCACGCCGCGATGTACTATGCGCCGACAACGGTCTTCGGAATTTCCTTGACGAATAGCGACGTGCTAGCCGCAAAGGATCAAACGAATATTGATGACGCGGTGCTGCGTTCATGGACAAAGACGGATGGGTTCGGGCGCACGGTTGAAGCCTGGTCAAAAGATCCGCAAGGTGATGTCAAGTTACAGACTGTTTACGACGCGCTGAGTCGGGCCAAACAAGTGAGCAACCCTTATCGCCCATCGTTGAGCGAGACGCCCGTTTACACCACCACGGTTTACGATCTTGCGGGAAGAGTTATTTCGGTAACGACGCCGGACAGCGCCGCAGTGACAACCAGTTACAGCGGCAACACAGTGACGGTCACCGATCAAGCGGGCAAGCAGCGGAAAAGTGTCACCGACGCGCTGGGGCGTTTGGTTCAAGTTTACGAAGATCCGGCGGGACTGAATTACCTGACGAGTTACAGTTATGACACGCTCGATGATTTGACGGCAGTCAATCAGGGCAGCCAGACACGTACCTTTGTTTATGATTCTTTGAAGCGGTTGACCTCAGCGACAAATCCTGAGAGCGGCACGGTCAGTTATCAGTATGATCCAAATGGGAACTTGATCCAGAAAACCGATGCGCGGAGCATCACTACGAATTACGTGTACGACGCTTTGAACCGAGTGACCAGCCGCAGCTACAACGATAGCACGCCGGGCGTGACTTACGCCTACGACTCGACGACGATCGCAAACGGAAAGGGGCGGCTGGCTTCGGTGAGTTCGAGCGTGTCAAGTTACAGCTACAGCGGATACGATTCGATGGGGCGTTCGCTTGGCGGCACGCAAACGATCGGCGCGCAAACGTACTCGATGAGTTACACGTACGATTTCGCTGGACACGTGAAGACGATGACTTATCCCTCCGGTCGCTCGATCGCGAACACGTTTGACGGTGTGGGACGACTCGGAAGCTTCGCGGGCAATCTCGGCGATGGGGTGCAGCGCACTTATGCTAACGGCATCACCTACTCACCTTTTGGCGGCATGACGCGCGAGCAGTACGGAACCACCACGCCGCTCTACAACAAGACGCTTTACAATGTTCGTGGACAGATGTTCGACCGCCGCGTCAGCAGCGTTAATGACACGTGGGATTGGAACCGCGGGCGTTTGATCTGGTACTACTCGAGCAACCACGTCTGGGGCGGCAGCGGAACGGACAACAATGGCAATGTGGTTTACGCAGAGAATTGGCTGCCGCCACCGAACGCTACGTTGGACCAAGCACAATATTTGTTCGCCGACACGTACACGTACGACTCATTGAACAGACTCAGCGCCGTGAACGAGTCCAGTTTGGACATTGCGAACGGTGGCAGTTGGCAGAGTCAGTTCGCCCAGGTCTACAACTTTGATCGCTACGGCAATCGCCGCATCGATCAAGCGAGCACGTGGGGGACGGGCGTTCCCAAACCCAACTTCGGCATGGACGCAAATACAAATCGCTTGAGCGCGCCTGCCGGCTACGGGATGAGTTACGACGCGGCCGGGAACTTAACGAACGATACTTACATGGGTGAGGGCGCGCGGACTTACGACGCGGAGAACCGGATGAAACAGGCATGGGCGAATAATCAATGGCAGACGTATTCGTACGATGGCGACGGCCGACGCATCAAACGAAATGTGAACGGCGCAGAGACCTGGGAGGTGTACGGTCTTGGTGGTGAGTTGCTGGCTGAGTATTCCGCGAACGCCGCGGCGACATCTCCGCAGAAAGAATACGGCTATCGGAATGGTGAATTGCTGATTACGGCAGAAGCTTCCACTGGCGGTGCGCGGACTAACTTCGCGCTGGCCTCGAATGGTTCGACGGCGACGGCCTCGTCAACTTACCCCGGTTATGGCTTCACTCCAGCGGCGGCAATCGACGGTGAACACAAAGGCCTGAATTGGTTAAGTGGCGGTGGCTGGCACGGAGGAAACAATTCATTTCCACAGTGGCTGCAAGTCGATTTCAATGGCAGCAAAACGATTGATGAAGTTGATGTCTATACACTTCAGGATGACTATGCCAATCCGATTGAACCGACCGAGGCCACGACTTTCAGTGTGTACGGTTTGACTGGTTTCGATGTGCAGTATTGGAACGGAAGTGCGTGGGTGACAGTTCCGGGCGGCAGTGTGTCCGGCAATAACAAGGTCTGGAAAAAGATCAGTTTTTCGGCCATCACCACCACGAAGATTCGCGTGTTGACGAATGGGTCCGTGGATGGTTGGAGCCGCATTCCGGAAGTGGAAGCGTGGACGGCGACGAGTGCCGGAAATTCAGCGCAGATTCATTGGCTGGTGACGGATCAACTGGGCACGCCGCGCATGGTTTTCGATCAGACGGGTTCACTGGCCAATGTGAGTCGGCATGATTATCTGCCGTTCGGTGAGGAAATCTTCGCCGGTACCGGGGGAAGGACGACCGCGCAGGGTTACAGCGCGAGCGACAACGTGCGGCAGAAGTTCACCCAAAAAGAACGGGATAATGAGACGGGACTGGATTATTCGATTCACCGTTACTATTCCCCAGCCCAAGGTAGGTTCACGAGTTCAGATGAGCCTTTTGCAGATCAATCGGCAAACGATCCCCAGAGCTGGAACTTGTATGCGTACGTTCGGAACAATCCACTGCGCTCAACTGATCCTGACGGAAGGAGCGACCTCTGGGAAAAACTGAAAAACGCGATACTGTGGGGTTGCCGATGTACTAATGCGGAACTAGAGCAGCGCCGACAAGCAGATGAGAACCAAAGACGCCGAGAGCTTGAACAATACTCGGCGAGTCGCGGTTTGGGTGGCTACATAATTGTTGGTGAACCGGGCGCTCAGGCCGCTGCTGTTTCAGTCGCGAGCCTAAGCCGCGACCAAGTGATGAGGTACTCTCAAATACTAAGAAATGTTGAGGCAGGAATAAACGATCCCAACGTAGTAACGATCCGGCACGATGATGCGTTAAGTTTGATCAGTGGTGTTGTTGGTAACCTGCCAAATCGGATCGGTGGGCGAATCGCTGACGGCCATGCTTGGGAAAAGCACCAATCAGAATTCCCTGGCTGGAATAAAGGACAATTTGCTCAAAAGATTGACGAAACTATACAAGGCGCGACTGGTAGCAATGTGAAGAACCTCTCTAATGGGCGAACGGCATACTGGAACGAGCAAGAGAAGATGGTCGTCATCCGCGATACAAAGAGTCCCGACGGCGGTACTGCTTTTCGCCCAACGAACGGCAGAGCCTACTTCGAGAATCTTAGGTAAGAAGGAAAGTTTATGTCGCACACCGATTACTTTGTTATTGAGTCGCGTGATCGAAAGCTGTTACGGAGCGCTCTGAATGAGGTTTTAAACGGCTTTGCTCTTGATCACTTCGAAACTGCAATCGGCATCGGAAGATCAGAACTCCAACAGGTTTTCAAATATCTAAGCGAACTTTCCGATGATGCGAAAGCGGGACTCACCCGGGCCCACCTGACAGCGGCTCATAATGCCCTACGCGAAGCATTGCGCGAATTAGGCATCGAAGAATTTCAAACAAGAACTGGTTTCGAATTTCAAGAGGCCGAAATGATTCTCAAAAAATTAAGCGACCTCTTGGGAGAAGCACCAACAGCGTAGAGAAGTTTCCTCTTGAATGCGTTCACGGACCCACCGATATTCATAATCGCATCATTGATCAAGTATTCCTTGGACTGAGCAACTCAACACGTCAAATACTCAAGGATTGACCTGCCCCAATCCGCCCACCTCATCGTAGGATCTCGCCAGAATTGACTTGGTCAACTTCCCAAAAACCTTGAGTCGTTGGCGGAAACGGAGTATCGTCGCGGCGCTCTCATAACAGAGTCTCAGGTCTCAAGTTTTCTTGGAACACGCGAAGTATCGCGTTTGGAAAATTCTCAGGAGAAACCTCATGTCCTACAACATCAACGACGAGGCGCCGGCTGAACGTCCACTGAAAGCTTACGCCTTCGATCCATCGCAGGGCCGCAACCTCGGCAACTACATGACTCTGCCGGTGCGGAATGAAGCGCTCAAGCCGGGACCAGTCGGCGAGTATCTCGCGGTCGTCGATTACGACGCGAGCAACAATACGTATTACCAGCCAGTGAATCTGGATGAACCTTCAGTGCTGCTGCGCGGAGGGCTCGACCCAAGCGAATCCGATCCGCGCTTTCATCAGCAGATGGTTTATGCCGTGGCGAGCGAAACCATTCGCCGTTTCGAAATCGCGCTCGGCCGGAAGATACGCTGGGGATTTCGCGGCAGTCGCGCTGACGATCCTCTTAGTCGCAAGCTGCGGCTTCTGCCGCACGCGATGCAGGAGGCGAATGCTTATTATGATCGCGACTTGCGCGCAGTGGTCTTCGGTTACTTTCCCGCATCGGAATCCGATCCGGGCACAAATCTTCCGGGTCAACCCGTTTTCACCTGCCTCTCGCATGACATCATCGCGCACGAGATGACGCACGCGTTGATTGACGGCCAACGCGAATTCTTCATGGAGCCAAGCGGACCAGACACGCCCGCGTTTCACGAAGGCTTCGCCGACATCATTGCGCTGTTCCAACATTTCAGCTATCGCGACGCGCTGGTGGAAATGATCCAGCGCACGGGCGGTCTCATTTATCGCCAACGTGTCGCGCCGAACGTGCAACCGGAGGGCGGCCGGCCCGTGATACAGGACGAGCTATCGACGACGAATCCGCTGGTCGAGCTGGCCCAGCAGTTTGGCGAAGCGATGGGCACGCGCCGGGCTTTGCGGCAAGCGCTCGGAACTGAGCCGAATTCGAAGGCGTTGCTGACTTTGCTCGAGCCGCACGAGCGCGGCTCGATTTTGGTGGCGGCCGTGTTCGATGCGTTCTTTACGATTTACATGCGGCGCACGCGAGACTTGATGCGGATAGCCCAAAGCGCGGGGTCAGTTACCACGCCCGGAAATCTGCATCCGGACCTGGCGAGTCGCCTGGCGGGTGAAGCGGCGAAAGCGGCGCAACACTTTGCCAACATCGGCATAAGGGCGCTCGATTATTGTCCGCCGATCGACATCACATTCGGCGATTTTCTCCGAGCGATGATCACCGCTGACTACGATTTGGTGCCGACGGACAAGTACGGTTATCGCGCGGCGTTGATCGAGGCTTTTCGTCTGCGCGGCATCTATCCGGAAGGCGTCAAGTCTTTCGCGGAAGAGTCCTTACGCTGGTGTCCGCCGGAGCTGATCAAGGGAATCAAACCACCTGTATGTGAGGGCCTGGAGTTCGATATTCCCAAACCGACCACGCCGGCACAGAAGACAAAGAACGCAAAGACCTTGAGCCGTTTCGGACGCGCGAACGCAAAAGCGCTGGGGTTGAATGAAGACCAGAACGTTCAGGCTTTCTCGTTCCATGCCATTCATCGCGTGGCGCCCGACGGCCGGCTGAAAGTCGAGGTGATCGCCGAGCTGATGCAACAGATGGATGTGCCCAGCGACGGAGCGGACAAGGACTCCGAAAAATTCACGTTTCGCGGCGGCACCACGGTCATTCTCACTGACGACGGTGAAGTTCGGTATGCCATTCAGAAGAACCTGGGAAAAGACGACGCGCACAATGAACGACTCAAGAACCAGCGCGGGTACTACCAGACGTCATTTGCAGCGATGGCGATGGCGACGTACAGCGACCGTGAGATTCGCAATTTTCTGCCGCGTAGCGGCCGCAAACGGCCCATGAATTTCGGCCTGGTTCACAGGGGGTACTAAGATCATGGTGACGAAAAAGAAGACCAAGAAACCTGCGAAGCCGCCCACGTTTGGCAGTAAAACGATCCGTGTTCGCATGTACCGGATCGGCTTTGGCGATTGCTTCCTCGTGTCTTTGCCTATCGCGAACCCAACTGCGAATGGCGATACGCACCGGCATGTGCTGGTGGATTGCGGCGTCCACGTGAAAGGCGATCTTGACATGATTGACCGGGCGGTCGATCACATTGCGACCACGACCGGAAAGAAGCTGGCGATCGTGATTGCGACGCATTCGCATCAGGATCACATTTCCGGTTTCAGCAGCAAATTCACCAGTTTCGAAATCGGTGAAGTGTGGTTGCCGTGGTGCGAAGATCTGAAAGACAAGCACGCTGCGAAGCTGAAGAAACTCACCGCGCTCGCCGAGAAGTTGGATAAGCACTTCGCTGCGCAAGCGCGCACGACGCGCGTCAACAAAACGCGCGCGGCAGCGATGGCGGCGGTGGCGAATCTCGTCCAAAACAAAACTGCGATGGGCTTGTTGCGCTCCGGGTTCAACGTCAACGCGGAAGTGCGTTACCTGAGCGCGGGCGAGTTGTTGAAGAATCCCGCGGGCGTGGATGGACTATCGGTGAGGTTTCTCGGACCGCCGCGCGACGAATCGTTCCTGATGAAGATGGACCCGCCGGCGGGGCACAGTTATTTGCGGATGAAGGGCGGATCCTCCGAGCGACTCAATGCGGTTGAGCCGTTCACCGAACGATGGCGAATGAAAGCCGACGACCCGGCGCTCGCGCACTTGCACTTCACAGACGAGGCGACAGAAACATTGCAGCAGGAACTCGCCAGTCCTTCGCTGGATGCGCTCGCGTTTGCTCTCGATCAGGTTAAGAACAACACGAGCCTGGTGAGTCTGTTCAGTTTCCGCGGCCAGCAAATGCTGTTTCCCGGTGACGCCCAATGGGGCAACTGGAAATTTTGGCTCGATCAGGACGATGCGGAGACGATCCTGTCCGGCATCACTTTCTTCAAAGTCGCGCATCACGGCAGCCACAACGCTACGCCAACCGACGCGCTCGAACGAATGAGCAAAGGTAAATTCGCCGCGATGGTCTCGACCCAGAGCGTGCCCTGGGATTCGATCCCGCGCATTCCTTTGATGGATCGGCTGGGCGAGATGACCAACAACCGCGTGGTGCGAAGTGATTCGCTGGCCCTCGCGGATGCGCCCAAGGCGCCGAAAGGGCCGGTGCTGAGTGAACTGCCGAAGGGATTTGTGCAGGGCGAGTTTTGGTACGACTATCTGATCAAAGTGTAATCTGCCAACGCGCAGAAGCTAACCGCGAGGGATATTGGTCAGGAGTCAACGCGTGCCCGATCGAGCCGACGAGCAGAATCACCCCGAAGATCTTTTCGAAGTCACAGTCGAGCGCATTCTGCCCGGTGGTTTTGGGCTGGCGCATGCGGATGGCCGCACGTTGATGGTGGCGCTGGCGGCGCCCGGCGATCGCTTGCGCGTTCGAGTGGAGCGGGTGAAGGGAAGCGTCGCGTTCGCTTCGATCGTTGTAATACTCGAGCCGTCGCCAGTGCGAGTTGAGCCGCCCTGCCCGTACTTTGGCCGCTGTGGCGGCTGCGATTTTCAGCAATTGAATTATCAGGCGCAGCTCGACGCGAAAATCGAAATTATTCGCGATTGCCTGCGACGCCTCGCCCGCATCGAACCCGTTCCTGATTTTCAAATTAGACGCGCGCCTAACCAGTGGCATTATCGCGCGCGTGCCCAGTGGCAGAACGATGCGGTGCGGCAGCGCCTCGGGTATTTCGAAGCGAATTCACATCGCGTTTGCGACGTCGCCGAGTGCGCGGTGCTCGTGCCGGAGCTTCAGCGGGAATTGGAGTCTTTGCGCGAGGAAATGAAGCGCGGCACATTGCCCGACGCGCGATATTTTCGCGCAGTTGTTGGTGACCAGGATGTTTCGGTTGTCGATGACCGGGGCGTTAGCCCGACCACGAGGGAGAGCTCGCTTGCCGTCGAGGTCACGCGCACAATTCGCGGCGAAAGATACCGCCTGAATGCGGAAAGCTTCTTTCAAACGAACATCGACCTGCTTCCGCAATTGATTGATTACGCGCTGGGCGATGTCCGCGGCCAGGCAGCAGTCGAGCTTTACTGCGGGGTCGGGTTATTCACTGTGCCGCTGGCGCGCCAATTTGAACGAGTCGTTGCCATCGAGGACGACGATGACGCAACTAAATTCGCGCGGCAGAATCTGGAGAGCGCGGGTCTGCAAAATACAGAGGTGGTGAATCAAAATGTGGCCGACTGGCTTGATTTGGAGTGCGGCAGCAGAGTCCCGATGCGTCGGGAACGCCGCTTTGGATCGTCGAGCAGTTCTGACCCGACAGAACCTTTAGCCGCAAATCCAATCCAAAGTGCCGTCGATGCCGGCGCACTCCAAATTGATTTCCTTCTGCTCGATCCGCCGCGTACGGGCGCTGAGTCGCGGGTGATTTCCGGCATTCTGAATCTAAAGCCGCAGAAGATTTGTTACGTCTCCTGCGATCCGGCAACGCTGGCGCGTGATCTGAAGAAACTCATCGCCGGCGGCTACTCGATCAATTCGATGCAGGCTTTCGACATGTTTCCACAGACGCATCATGTCGAAACTGTCGTTCATCTTCAGCACAGTGGATCCCAATGACAAATGACAAATAGTCTTCTTTGCCTTCCCGGCCCGCCGGGCTTCTGGCACTAATCGACGAACAGATCTTCCAGCGATTGCCTCACCGGCTGAACCGAAACAACTTTTCCATTTGCGCTCCGCAAGGCAGCAATCACTGCGTCAAGTTCCTTCTCGTCCTTGATGTGAATTCGTAGGCCGCCCGCATCAGCAAGCACTTGCGCGCCGTCTTTCAAATTGCGCTTCAGCATAGCTTCGTCCGCGCCGGCAGCAATGACTTCAATCAGGCTGCCTTCGCGCGCGCGCAGTTGTTCGAGCGAGCCGGCGTGCGTGAGCTTGCCATTTTTCAGAATCGCGACACTGTCGCAAAGCACTTCGATGTCGGAAAGAATGTGCGAGCACATGAAGACGGTTTTGCCCTCAGTGCGCAGCGTCGCGATCAAGTCACGCACCTCGCGGCGGCCGACGGGATCGAGACCGCTCATCGGCTCGTCGAGAAACACGATTTCCGGATCGTTCACCAAAGCCTGGGCCAACCCGACGCGTTGCAGCATGCCTTTCGAAAGCTTTCGCAGTTGCCTATTCCAGCTCTTGCGGTCGAGATTGACGCGCGTCAACAACGCTTCCGTCCGGCGTTTTCTTTCAGCCTTCGCAAGTCCAAACAACTGGCCGCAGTAATCGAGAAACTCGCGCGGGCTTAGGTAGTCATAGAAGTAAGGATTCTCTGGCAAGTAGCCGATGCGCGCGTGCATTGAAATATCGCCGATGTCCTGACCGAGAATTCGGGCTGACCCGGCGGTCGGATAAATCAGGCGCATCAAAAGCTTCAGTGTGGTTGTCTTGCCGGCGCCATTCGCCCCGAGAAAGCCAAAGATTTGGCCGGCCTCAACCGTCAGCGACAAGCCGTCGAGCGCGCGCACTTTTCGCTTACGCCAAAAACCGACTTCGTAGTCTTTCGTCAGGTTGTTGATTTCAACTGCGGGCATCAGGTTAATCAGGACTGAGTACTCAGTGGTCGGAATTCATCGTGCAACATTCGATTTCGGATCGAGATCAACATCACAACCGCCGCGGATCAAACTATACGGCATCCCTGAAGGATCAAGCGGCGCTCCATTGGCATCAAATTTGAAGACATGATAGACCCCAAACGAATCACCCGATGACCCGTTTAGCCTGCCGATTTCAATTTTTGCCACGGCCAATTCCTCATTCGCTTCGCGCCACGAACCAACGCAACGCCCGTTCTGACTCTTGAATGCGTCAAGTACACGCCGAATGGCATCACGTTCATCGAGCGAATCCAAACGCAGCAGTTGATGCTCAACCATCTCTTGTACCGACTTGTCATTCGACGACTCGTAGAGGTGCTGGTACATCTCGCGCGCCGCTGCGCGTGAGCCGCCTTCGGCTTTCATGCGCGCGGCCATTGCCGTCATCCACGCGGGCGCGCCCGGCAACTTCGCCCCCGCGGCGTACACTTCGCTGGCGCGCGCGTAATCCTTCCGTTGCCAGTAGATGTAGCCCAGGTGCTGGTACAAGCGCGACGAATTGGGATTCGCCGCAATGCCTTTGTTGAGCAGCGCAATTGCCTGATCGGGACTCACCTCTGGCAAGATCAGAGCGCCATATTCGTAGGCGGGAATAAACTGCGGGTCGAGCGTCGTCGTCACATCGAGCAGCGACGCGAGCAAACGCAAATCGAGAGAAGACAAATCATTGAGCTCAAAACGCCCATCGTGTTCGTCTTCAAATTTGACGATCTTTCGCCCAACGTATTGAAGCGACCGCATCCAGTACCAATCAGCAGCCACTCCGTTGAAAGCCAGTGTCAGGCGCCTGGCGGTCCGACCACTTAAATAGAGTTGCTCTTCAGCGAATCGATTGGCCGAGTCGTGGTCTTGGTGATCGAGCCAGCGACTCGCCCCGACAGCGCCACTGAGGCAGACGACCAGAACTATCGCGAGTAACAGATCCGTTTTCATTCGGAGAGTCACTTGAAATTCCGTCGACGAAACACCAGGCCGGCCGCGCACAAAAGCACGGCGACGTAAAGGACGCCATAGATCAGCGCGCCGGCGACCGCGCGCTTATCAGGAGTGACGCCGTGCGCCGTTGCGGTGATAGCGCTGAAGTTCGACAGGTGCGGAAGTGCGTAGTACAACCCGCGAAACAACCAACGCGTGGGCAAGCTCGTCCCGGTATCAGCCAACGTTTTTAGATCGCTGCTGAAGTGGCCGATCAGAAAAATGAAAAAACTCAACAGCGCCGACAACGCGGGCGATGAAAACGAAGAAAAGAGGAGCGCAACCGCCGTAACAATTAGAAGCTCGAAGTAAATCAGGAGAATGGCCGGCCAAATACCAAACGCCAGGCTGTCCCAGCCGCGCCGCACGCACAGCAGCGCTGCCATTACGCCCAATCCCATCACGACTACGTTGACCAGCAATGTCAGATTGAGGCCAAGGTATTTGCCGACCAAAAACTGTTCGCGGGTGATTGGCTTCGATAGAATCACGTATAAGGTGCGCCGCTCGGTTTCCTTGTAAACCAACCCAACGCCAACAAAAATCGCGATGAAGACTCCGAAGAGCAACATCGCGCTCAAACCTAAATCGACAACAATCTTGATTTCCTGTCCTGCGGACAGTTCGCCAATAAAAATTGCGCTGCCAATCAGGAGCAGCGCAAAAACAATCAGGTTATAAAGGACGCGATCGCGAACCGCTTCGCGAAACGTGTTCCGAGCAATCGCCACGGTCTGCCCGAACATGACGTGACTATACACGCGCAGGCCGGTTTGTGTCAGCAGATTTATCTGAGAAGGGGAGTGTGCGGAGTCGTCGACAATCAGGACTGCCATTCGTTAATCGGCACGATGCTAATGATTAGTTTCCAACTGCGGGCGCGGCTTTCACTGCCGCTTCGTCCGCATAGGGTGTGAGACCGACGCTGTCGCCGTGTAGCACGCCGTCTTCAGACATGCCGAACCTGCGGCTACCGGTCTTACCAATGCCTGCGGCGATGGTGGGAACCGCGGTCGCGTAAAACAACGCTGGTCGTACGCCCGCCGCCGTTGGAGTAGCCGCAAAGTTGTAACCGCTTTTCGAACCCGACCCCAACACTTGATCGGTCAGGAAGTCTCCGCGCAACGACGCCAAGTTGGCATAGTCGCCACGTCCCGTTGTCGCCTGATAGGTGATTTCGCAACTCTGAATCGTGCGCAGCGAAGACTGCGCAGAACCTTCGTTGGCCGCTCGGCGCGAGGCCAGCAAATTCGGAATCGCGATCGAGGCGATAATGCCGATAATGGCGACTACCAGCAATAGTTCGATTAGCGAAAAGCCTTTCGCGTTACGTTTCATTTCTCTGTCCTTCTCGTGGAAGGGGCATTACTTCCGGCTGATAAAAAAAGGGCGGGGTGAAGCTTTGCACTTCCACCCCGCTCGTCTAATCGCAAAAACTAAATCAGGGAGTATTAGTTGCCGAGCGCCGGAGCGGCGATAACGGCAGCTTCGTTCGCATAGGCGGTCAGGGCCGTGGAGTCTCCGTGCATCACGCCGTCGGTGGAAATTCCGAACCGACGCGTACCAGTTTGGCCGACACCCGAGGTGACTTGCGGCACCGCCGTGGCGTAGAAAGTCGCCGGGCTAACGCCCGCTACCAAGTCTGTAGGCGTGATTGCGAAGTTGTAACCACTCTTGCCACCAGTGGTGAGCACCGGGTCGACCAGGTTCTGCGCGCCCAACTGTGCCAAGGTGCCATAGTTGCCCGCGCCGACGGTTGACTGGTAGGTGCCTTCCGAACTGTGGATAGTGCGCAGCGACGATTGCGCAGAGCCTTCGTTCGCAGCGCGGCGGGAAGCGAGAAGATTGGGGATCGCGATCGCAGCGATGATGCCGATGATCGCGACTACGATCAGCAACTCGATAAGCGAGAAGCCTGCTTGACGATTGTTCTTCATTTTCTTTCTTTGCTCCTTAAGGAATTACTTGTTTGTTTGCCTCGCGCCATCGGCTTCGTCTCGTCGAGCTTCCGCAGCGCGCGATTTGTCGCTGATGGTTTTTACAACTGTCGTGCCGAAAGCAAAGTGTGAGTCAAATTGAAAGTGGTCGCGAATTTACTGAGGAAATTAAAGGAGAAGAATCCTCGGAGGCGTGCGGCGCTGACAAATGCTGTCAGGGATTTAGTGACGAAATCTGTTAGCAGCCGGGGCCGGACGAGGTCGCAACCCCACAGAAACGCGAAAGGCGGCGTGAAGATAAACTTCACGCCGCCTCCGGAATTTAAAAGCTAACGGGTGTTAGTTGCCGAGCGCCGGAGCAGCAATAACGGCAGCTTCGTTCGCATAAGCAGTGAGCGCGGTGGAGTCGCCGTGCATCACGCCATCCGTCGAGACGCCAAAGCGGCGCGTGCCGCTTTTGCCAACGCCAGAGGTTACTTGCGGGATCGCCGTCGCGTAGAACGTCGCGGGGCTGACGCCAACGACCAGGTCGGTCGGGGTGATGGCGAACGTATAACCGCTCTTGCCGCCGGTCGCGAGGACCGGATCAATTAGGTTTTGGGCGCTCAACTGGGCCAGCGATCCATAGTTACCGGAGCCGACGGTCGCCTGGTAGGTTCCTTCAGAACTGTGAATTGTGCGCAGCGAGGACTGGGCCGAGCCTTCATTCGCGGCACGCCGCGAAGCGAGAAGGTTCGGAATCGCGATGGCGGCAATAATGCCGATAATCGCAACGACGATGAGCAACTCGATGAGCGAGAAGCCTGCTTGACGTTTGTTTTTCATGTCTGTCTTTTTCTCCTTGAGATTAAGCTGTGGTTTTTGTGCTTTCGCGCCACCGGCTTCGTCTCGTCTTTAACCGCAGCGCGCGATTCCGTCAACGCGCTCTCTTCAACCACTGTGCCAAGAGAGCCGAAGGTGATGAGTCGCTGAAATTGCTAGGAATTTCCCCGATGCTCGAGCTGAGAGGTCAGAAACTTACGACGGCGCTGA
Organism: Pyrinomonadaceae bacterium; assembly: GCA_036505595.1. GTDB lineage: Bacteria > Acidobacteriota > Blastocatellia > Pyrinomonadales > Pyrinomonadaceae > UBA11740. The sequence continues at coordinate 17,563 of DASXTE010000100.1, read as the reverse complement.
CAGATTCTGTCAGCGAGCGAGTGACTGTTTCAGTCAGGAAAGGGATCTGTCTAGTTTTCGCCGGTGGCGGTAGCGGCTTGTTCATTGCCGCGTTCGGGTTCATCGAAATCTTCGGCGCGGCGCCGCGGCTGTGGGTCGGTGGCGCGCCGGCGCGGAATAGTATCGCCGCTGCGCCGTTCGTCGCGCATCTGCGCAGTCAATCCGCGGACGCCGTGCTTATCCAACAGGTGACGGAGCGAGCGCACAGACATCTGAAGAAGTTGCGCAGCGTTCGTCTGATTTCCTTCAGTTCGCCGCAAAGCTTCGAGCAGGTAAGTCTTTTCCAACTGATCGAGGTGCGCAGTAAGGTTAATTCCGTTGTCAGGCAGATCGAATGAAGACGCAACTCGTGTCTGGCTGTATTTCGTGATTTGTTCGGGCAGACGCTCCGGTTGAATCGTGTCCGTAGCTTCCAGTGCGACGGCGCGCTCGATCGTGTGCTCAAGCTCGCGCACGTTGCCCGGCCATGAATACGCTTCCAACAAGCGCATCGCCGGCGGACTGATCGAAAGCTGCCGGCCGGTTTGCGCGCAATGCTTGCCGATAAAATACTGCGCCAGCTCAACGATATCACCCTGGCGTTCGCGCAGCGGCGGCAGCTCCATCGGAATTACCGAGATGCGATAGAAAAGATCTTCGCGAAATGTTCCTTCTCTCACGAGCGCGGACAGATTGCGGTTGGTGGCCGCAATAACGCGTGTGTTCACTTCGCTTTCTTCGTGCGCGCCGACGGGGCGGACCTTACGCTCCTGCAAAACGCGCAGCAGCTTCACCTGCATCGCGGGAGACATCTCGCCAATTTCATCGAGGAAGATCGTGCCCTGGTTTGCCGCCTCGAACAGCCCTTTGCGATTTGCCGTCGCGCCCGTGAACGAGCCTTTCACGTAACCGAACAGCTCAGATTCGAGCAGCGTCTCGGTGAAGGCGCCACAGTTGACTGACACAAACGGCTTCTGTGCCCGTGGACTCAAATCGTGAATGGCGCGCGCCACCAGTTCCTTGCCCGTTCCCGATTCGCCGGTGAGCAAAACGGTCGAAGGGACCTGCGCCACGGTTTCGATCATTTGAAACACGGACTGCATGCGATCGGACTGACCGACGATGTTACTGAGCTTGCCACGCGCTCGTTGTCCTTTGATCAGGGCTTCGTTTTCTGCCTTCAGCGTCTGGGCTTCCGCGGCACGGACGATCTTGTCCAACGCGCGCGCGACTTTCTCTCTCAACAACTCGTTGTCGAACGGCTTGTGAACAAAATCGAACGCACCCAGCAGAAAAGCTTCATGCGCGGTCGCCTCGTTAGCGAACGCCGTCATCATGATGACTTCGACGTGCGGTTGTAACTCGCGCGCGGCGCGCAGCAGTTCAATGCCGCCCATGTCCGGCATCTTGACGTCAGAGATGATTACATTGGCGGGTTGCTGGCGCAGCAAGTCCATTGCCTTGCGCCCATTCTCAGCCACGCGCACGGCGTGACCGTCACGCTGAAAGAGATGCGTCAAAAACTGGCGCATGCTCAATTCGTCATCGACGATTAGAAGGTTTGCCATTGAGCGTACGAAAAAACTATTTGACGTTTGACATTTGACATTTCAGATTTGTGATTTGCTGTTCGATTGTCGGTTTTTGGCCGTTTTTAGTTTGGCAGCAAAGATTCTGCACAACTCCAGGTTCTCGCTGAGAATATCGGCTGTTAACTCGAGCTTCAAAAGCACGTTGTATTACGCGCAACCAGATTAAAGTCTCGTTCAATTCCTTGAAAACGATGCGTACCTTATGAATGAAGTCGGCGGTGCTTTCGGCGCCCCTTGCTTCGGCGTAGTTTGGAGCGGGCGATGTTCCGGAACGAAGAATTTGTCCAGCGACGTGTCTTCCTGCCGCGGTTCGGGGCAGCGCAGCAGATAATCTTACGATACGAACCGCAAAATCCACCAAGCGATCCTCAAACTCATCAGCTTGTGATCGCGGCGCTTTCGCTGTGGCCGTTGCTTCTCTCATCGTTCGAAAGCAGAGTCCTCACAGAAAATGACTAAATGCCAAATCTCAGATATCAGATGTCAAATGATTTCTATGCCGCCCCCGGCAACTCAACTGAAATTACCGTCCCTTTTCCCTGCCTGCTGCGAACGTTGATTGTACCACTATGGTCGCGAATAATTTGATACACAATTGACAACCCGAGGCCGGTTCCGCCCGTGGTGGACGTGAAGGGCTCGAACAGCCGCTCGACCTGCTCGGGCGACATGCCGCAGCCACTGTCTTTGAAGCTGATGTGCACGCGGTCGGCGTGGGTGCGCTCAGCGTGCACGAAAAATTCGCCACCATCGGGCATCGCCTGCATCGCATTGCGCGCCACGTTCCAGCACACCTGCTTCAATTGCTCCGCGTCGCCCTTGACCATCAAAGGCTCATCCGGCAAGGCTTCTTTCAAAACGTGACCTTCGCTTATCTCTGGGCTGTTCCGCAAGAGCTTCAAAGTCTCGCGAATCAGCGCGCTCACATCGACCTCGTTCATCTCGGCTGGACGCGGCCGCGCGTAATTCAAATAGTCGGTGACGATCTTATTCAGCCGGTCCGATTCTCTGAGAATGATCTCCATCAACTGTCCGTGATCGGAGTTGTCTGTCAATTCAGAACGCAGCATTTGGATCGAGCCGCGCATCGCCGCCAGCGGATTGCGAATTTCGTGAGCGATGGACGCGGCCAGACGGCCAACCGCCGCCAGCCGATCCTGTCGCCGCGCAGTCTCTTCCATCACGCGCACGTCGGTGAGGTCTTGAAACGTGATCACCAGCCCGCTCGTCTCGCCCGATTCGAGAAACAGCGGAGCAATGCTGTAACCCAGGTGCAGCATGAAACCACTCTGAGTCAGTGAATCGACCTCAAAGCGTGGGCTGACTTTTCCAGCCGCCGCGGCTTCCATCGACACAGCGATCTGCCGAGTCATGTCGCCGAAGAACATTGCCGCATTCTTGCTACGCACGTCGTCGGCTTCGTAGCCGGTGATTTCTTCGGCGGCAGCATTGAATGCGTAGATCGTTCCCGTCAGATCCGTCGTGATCAATCCTGATCGAATTGACTCGACGATTCGTTCATGCAGAGCGCGCAGGTCTGCGAGTGAACGCGTCGCGGCGGCCAACTGCACGTCTGAGTGCAACTGCCGCTCGGCCAGTTTCGCCGCCAACAATCCGACGACGAGAAACGAAACGTCCGCCAGCCCCATCGATTGAATAACACTGGCGAGCGACTCTTCCGTCGGCCCGTTCGACGCCGGCACAACACCATTCAAGAGCAGCAACGAACAAGCATTAAACGCAGCCGCGCTGCCAATCGAAGTAATCAAGGCGCCTCGCGGGCCGATAAACCAACTGGCGACGGAAATGACCACGATGTAAAGCGCGGTGTAAGGCGAACGGACCGCGCCGGTGATCCAGACCAGCCAGCTAACCAGGAGCACGTCAACCAAAAACTGAAACCGCGCCTGAAGCAGATAGTTTTTCCAGAGGATATGCGCGACGGAGTAGACGAGCGTCAAAAGAGCGACAACCAAAACCAGCGGCTTGATCGATTGCAGAGAATCGCCGACGTTCGCTGCGAACGTGCCGCGCGCCCAGACCGCGCCGGCGAGCAGCACCAGCACGGCCACGGCGGCTCTGCCCGCGATCAGCCACCAAAGCCGTGCGCCAAACCCATCCTGACTAACTGGGCCGCCGTCGTTCGTCATGCGCGAAAAGCGTATCACAAATCGATCTTCCGCGGTCCGGCGAAGTACCACCGCTCTTTCCGCGGCGCGCGGAAGCGTGAGTCCTGCTTTGACTTTCCGCTGCCGCCCGCATATCGTCACGCTGTTGCCTAACATTTAAGAGTGCCCACGACGACCCGTCGTACCTGCCATGAAGCAAACGCGCTTGTCCCTCCTGGCGGTTTTCTGTTGGGCGCTGTTGTCTGTCTCGTCCGTGGCGCAGCAGCCTACGGTAATCCTGCACGCACGAATCGTTGCGTCCGATCCTGACGCGCCCAAAGTTCGCGTCATCGTTGACAAGCGGCGCGTGCGGCTGGGCACGGAAGTCCAGTTCACAATCTTGCCTGAGGAACTGGTCAAAGATCCTCGCTACCAGATCACACTCTATTTTGGCGACAAAGAGCAGCGCGTGATGCACGAGCCGCAAGTCACGCATTTGTATCGGGCGGTTGGGACGTACACCTATTCGGTCCTCGTCGACAACCCACTGCGCGTAACGCTCTCAGCGACGCCGGTCGCGGCTCAACCGGACCAGCAGATCAAGTTTGCCGCGCAGCTTTCGAAGCCGTACACGAACGTGCAATACAAGTTCGCTTACGGTGATGGTGCGTCCAGCGACTGGCAGCCCAGCGCACAAGCAGTGCATGCGTACCGCGTTGCGGGAACTTATTCGGCGTACGTGGAAATTGGTGACGGGGGCAAGCGGATTGGCAACAGCGAAAACAAGCGCATCGACGTGACCGCGCCACCGTCGCCTTCAGTTTATCTGACGGCGAACCCTTTGACTGCTCCCTACGGCCGTCCCGTGACTTTCAACGCGCGAGTCACTCCGGCGCGCGGCAACACGCAATATCAATTTACTTTCGGCGATGGCCAGCGAACGCCTTGGCAAGTGAACTCGCAGACGCAACATAACTATCAGTCCCCGGGCTCGTATAGCGCGTCCGTCCGGGTCAACCAGCAATACAACACTCAAAACTTGACCGTGACGAGCGCGCCAACCGTGGTCACCGTGCCGTCATCTTTTGTTCCGAGACCCACACCGCCTCAGGGACCTACACCGAGCCCAAACCCAAAGCCGACTCCCGAGACGTCGCCTTCGCCCAGAGAATCGCCGTCGCCCAGCGGCTCACCATCACCTGATGGTTCTCCGTCGCCGATCACGTCGCCGTCTTCCGGGCCTTTCGGGTCAACTTCACCATCGACGGAAAACACACCGTCACCCGCTGATTTTCTGCCCGGCGGCACGACGTCACCATGGAAGTGGTGGCCTTTGCCGCTTGCAGGATTGCTTCTGTTTCTCGTTTACAAGGCAACAGGCTATCTGCTCGCGCCGAAGCCGACCTTTGCGGCGTTTTCGGATCCGGGTGTGGCGGGAGTTGCTGATGAGAAGGGCATACTGCCGCTCGATTTTCAACTGGTGCTAAATCCAAACATAGCAGGCGGCGCCTATTCAGTTACAACTGACGAGGCAAAGCTGGTCCGGAATACCGATGCGTTAGAGACAAGACAGATACTCGAGATTTGAAGGAGGAGTCATGCCCGAACCTACCGCCACTGTTCGCGAAGTTTTCGAATTGCCGAAAGAAGGCGAACCCGATCCGCAACCCGATCGCTGGCAAGCCGTCGAGAAGCGGATCAAGTCGGAAGTGAAAGAGGTGAAATTTCCGGCGGCTCTTCATGATCTCGGTCCGAAGATTTGTCAATTGTTCGATGTGCCTCTGCCAAACGTTCTGGTGACGTCGTGGAAAAAAGTGGGCGACCTGCGCGCGCTTTTGGAGAAGTCGCGCAACTCGCCCGACGAAGTCATGTATCTCGAGCTGGCGCAGCACAGCGTCAACTGCGATCAGAAACCACACCTCGAGATGCGAATAAGAGATTTGCCGGTGAAGCGGATCGAGTTCATCGTCAAACTGTTTTTCAATTTGAAAGGTTTCGTCCTGAGGGTGCAGGGCGGCGCTATCACCGAAATTCACACCGGCGCGTGCGAAGTGAAGGGAACGATCTCATACGCCGGACAGGTGATTATCGAGAAGAAACTCTCGCCGATTAAACTGCCCGGACGACTGCCGGTGCCTGCAGCGATCGGCACGTTGCAACTTGCGCCGCTGGCGCAGGCGAAAACGGTTTAGAATTCTCTTATTCGGGTTTATCCCACGCCGCGCGCGTTGTGACCGCGATCGGCTCCAATCCTTTTTGTGCGAGAGCGGAGTTGATGCCGGCGAGTTCTCTGCCAATCCACGCGTCGAAGTCTTTCACCACATCTGCTAGTTCATGCGCGATCGCGTCGGCGCGGTCAACTTGTGCCTGCGTTGGCCGGCCCTCGTACCCGTTGACGCTGCCGTAAAGCTCCGCGAGATTTTCGCGCAGGCGTTCTTCGCCCGTAATTGCACCTCCTTCTTTGGTTGCGACGATTTTGCGGCGCAGTTCATCAACCTGCTTTGCACCATCACGGAGTTTCGTCGCCAGGGTGTCACCCGCCGGCAGTTTTGCCGCGCGATCTTCGAGCGCTAGTCGCACGCCGTTGATTCGATCAGTCGCGAACGTCATGTCTTCCAACTCGTGGTAAAGCTTCATCGCCAGATCGGATTGAGCTTTGCGATCTCGGACTGGATAGTTCGCGCGCGGATCACCGATGACTTGCAGCGGCATCGTGTACACGTTCTTGTCTTTGGTGAGTTTTACCGTGTACATGCCCGGCATCACGCGCGGCCCAACCTGTGCGCCGAACGCTGCCGTTGCCGCCGTCGGCACCCGCGGCGCCTTGATGCGCATCGACCAAAGCACGCGATTCAAGCCACGGCGTTTGCTGCTGGGAATCGTGCTTACCAGATTGCCTTGCGGGTCGAACACTTCAAGCTTCATGTCACCAAAGATATGGCGCTTTTTTTGATAAAATATGATGACGGCTGAATCAGGCGAATTAGATCCGACGAACGCAGCGTCACCATTGACCCAGCCACCGTCGGCGGGAATTCGCTGAACGACCGGTTTGTTCTGGATGAATTCGGCCTCTTTCGCCAACGTATCAGCCGTGAGTTTTCGCAGCGGCGTAATGTCATCAACGATCCAGATGCCGCGGCCATGCGTGGCGATCACCAAATCCGCGTCGCGCGGGTGAATCGCCAGGTCGCGGACGGCGACGCTCGGCAAATCGCCACCTTTGTACTGCGCCCACTGCTTCCCGCCATCGACTGTGACCCACAACCCGAACTCAGTGCCAACGAACAACAGCTCGGGATTGACGAGATCTTCCTTCACGACGTGCGCATAGCCGCGGACTTTCGTGTTGGCCGGAATGATGGAGGTCCAGGACTTGCCGTAATCCGTAGTCTTGTAAACATAGGGCTTCATGTCGCCGAACGTGTGCCCATCGAAAGTCGCGTACGCGGTGCCTTCGTTGAAATGCCCGGCGTCAATCGAAGATACCCACGCATTTTTTGGCACGCCCGCCAGATTTGAGGTGACGTTCCTCCATGTCTTTCCGCCGTTCCGAGTGATTTGCACGTTGCCGTCGTCGGTGCCCACCCAAACTATCATTGGATTCTTCGGCGACTCAGAGATCGCGTAGATCGTCGTGTGCATTTCCGCGGACGAGTTGTCCACCGTGATGCCGCCGGACTGCTCCTGCTTCTGCTTTTCTGGGTCGTTCGTCGTCAAATCAGGCGAGATCCGTTCCCACGTCTGACCGTGATCGCGCGAACGAAACAGAAACTGCGCGCCGATGTAAATTGTGCCAAGTTGAGTTGGGCTCACGTGAATCGGCGTGTTCCAGTTGAAGCGCAGCTTGCCCTCTTTATAACCGGGCAGCGGCTGAATCGCGCGGGCTTCGTGTGTCCGGCGATTCACGCGGCCGATGTAGCCGCCTTGCGACTCAGCGTAGATGTAATTTGAATCTGACGGATCAGCGAACATCCAGAAGCCATCGCCGCCGTACATGTTTTCCCAGCGGCTGTTCGTGATGCCGCCGGGATATTGCGAGTCGCCGACCCACGAGCTGTTGTCCTGCAATCCGCCGTAGACGTGATACGGCAGGTCGTTGTCGAGACTGACGTGATAGAACTGCGAGACCGGCAGATTCTCGGCCTTCCACCAGCGATTGCCGCCGTCGTACGAATACCAAAGCCCGCCATCGTCTCCGGTGATCAAATGATCGGTATTGTTCGGATCGACCCACGTGTCGTGGAAATCTCCATGCGCGCCGCCCGAGATGTTGCTGAAACTCCTGCCGCCATCGCTGCTGGCGATCAGTGACCCGCCGGCTTTGTAAACTTTGTTTTCGTCTTTGGGATCGATTGTCAAGTTCGCGAAATAGAATGGCCGCCAAATCATGTTTGAGCTGCGATCGAGCGCCATCCAGGTTCTGCCGCTGTCGTCAGATCGATACAACCCGTCGCGCGGTATTTCAGCTTCGATCACCGCATAGACAACGCTCGGCTTCGAAGGCGCGAGCACCACGGCAACTCTTCCCCAGGGCTTCGGCGGCAGACCCTTCGCGTACGTAGCATCAAGCTCGACCCAGTTGGTTCCACCGTCCGTGCTCTTCCAGAGACCGCTGCCGCTGACGGCCGTCGGCCCTTCGCCGCCCGATCTGAACGTCCAACCTTTGCGGCGAAAATCCCAGAGCCCAGCGTAAAGCGTCTTCGGATCTTTCGGATCCATTGTCATCATCGAGCAACCGGTCGATGCGTTCGCGCCCTTGAGAATCTGCGTCCAGGTCTTTCCGCCGTCAGTCGTGCGGTAGACGCCGCGCTCGTTGCTGTCACTCCAAAGTTTTCCCGGAGCGCACACGTAAACTGTATTCGTGTTGTCAGGACTCACGAGAATTTTTGCGATGCGTTCCGACTCTGGTAGTCCCATGTTTGTCCAGTTGTCGCCGCCATCCGTCGATTTGTAGACACCGTCGCCCAGCGACGTGCTGTTGCGTGTCCAGGGCTCGCCGGTTCCCACCCAAATCGTTTTCGGATTCTTCGGATCGATCGTTATCGCGCCAATTGACTGCACCGGCTGTTTGTCGAAGACAGGCTTGAAAGTCGTTCCGCCATTCATCGATTTCCAAACGCCGCCGCTGGCTGATCCGACATAGACCGTCAGCCGCTGTCCCTCATGCACGCCCGCAATTGAAGTGATACGTCCGCTCATCGCCGCCGAGCCAATGTTGCGAGCGCCGAGGCCGGAGATAGTGTCGGAATCGACTTTGACGGCGGGCGTTTGCGCGAATGCGTGTAACCCAAAGAAACCCACCCACAGGATCGGCAGCAATAGCGCATGTTTGGTCAGCATGATGTTCCTCGTTATCGCTCCGTTAGGAGCGACATCTTTATAGAATCAAGCTTGTTAGATTTCTCTTCGGTCGAGAGAGCGACATCTGATGTCGCTCTCTCGACCGAACCGGCCACAAGTCGAGTTGTGGCTACAAATATTTCGCGCCTAGCGGCGCTTCAAAACATCAGTCGCCGCTACGGCTTCTTTGGCATCGTAAACCTGCCGTCATCAACCGCGACGTTCGCCTCAATTTTCTCGTAGGCGATCTTCTGTTTGAACTGACTTCCTTTGGCGCCGACCTCGATTGAGTAAGGCATGTACCAGCCGGCAACTTCTTTGTAATCGCCAAGCACTGTCTCGAATTCCACTTCGTTGCCGCGGACTATCCGCTTCGTTTCGATCTTGATCGGCACGTAGTAGTCGGTGTCCATGTAGAAGTAACGTGTCTCGCCGTTTGCGAGCGTGACCTTCAGCTTGTAAGTGTCCGTGCCTTCGACTTCATCCATGCCGACGTATTCGACCTTGTTACCTTTGGCTTTGTAATTCACCAGCGGACCATCGAAATCGGATTCTTCGACAATCGCTTTCATCTCGCCTTCGCCCATTGTTTCGGCATCTTTCTTTCCCTGCCACGGCTGGATCTTCCATCCCGTTTTCCCGTCGTAGGCGCTCGTCCCGACAAGCCCCTGAATCATGACGTCCTGCCGCACCAGGTTCGGGCGCTTGTTCTCTTCGACGATGGGAATTTCAAACCCGCCGCCGGCGATTACCTTGCCAGTGCGGCGAATCGTCTTCACTGCGTCGATCTTTTCCATTCCGCCCACAGTCTTGATGTATTTGGCAACGATTTCGTCAGCGGTTTGCGGCATTGCGCTGACGGCGCCAGCCAACACAAGCGCGCACGCGAGCATTACTTTACGCATTGAATGTTCTCCTTGAACGGTAAGATCGGCTGGACATTCTGCACTAATACGCGACCGAAGTCTAAAAAGTTTTTCAGGGTACGCAGGCCTCCGGCGTGCTCTCGTTCGCCGCGGCGGTTCCTGCGGCCGTGATATATTTCCGCGCGTTAGCCGAGCCTAATCTGAATCGATAGAAAAGTGAAACGCATTCTGCACGTTGTCGGGGCGCGTCCCAACTACATGAAGATCGCGCCAATCGTGCGCGAGATGGCGAAGTATCCCCAGGAGTTCGCGCAGACGCTGGTGCACACCGGGCAGCACTACGACGACAACATGTCGAAGGTTTTCTTTGACGAACTGGAAATGCCGCGCCCGGACATTAATCTCGAAGTTGGATCAGGTTCACACGCCGAGCAAACCGCGGCGGTGATGATGCGGTTCGAGCCGGTGCTGGAGCACTTCAAACCGGATTGGGTCGTGGTGCCGGGCGATGTGAACTCGACACTCGCGTGCGCACTGGTGGCGGTTAAGTTAGGAGCGAACGTCGGCCACGTCGAAGCCGGCCTGCGTTCGTTCGATCGCACGATGCCCGAAGAGATCAATCGTTTGTTGACCGATCAGATCTCAGATTTGCTTCTGACTCACTCGCCCGAGGCCCGCGACAATCTGATTCGCGAAGGGATTGCGCCGGAAAAGATACATCTGGTCGGCAACACGATGATCGACACGCTCGTGCGGCTGATGCCCTTGGCGGAAGAGCGCTGGCTATCGCTGCGCACAGCATTCAACTTCGACAAGTTTGTTTTAGTTACGCTCCACCGGCCGAACAACGTTGATGCCGCCGCGGGATTGACCGAAATTATGACGGCACTAAATGAAGTGAGCGCCGACGCGCCGGCGATTTTCCCGGTTCATCCGCGCACGCGGCAACGCATTGCTGAACACGGCATCACTGTTCGAGACAGCGTCCGCCTGACAGAACCAATCGGTTATGTCGATTTCCTCGCTCTGCAAGCACATGCGTCGGTCGTCGTCACTGATTCCGGTGGCGTGCAGGAAGAAACAACCTTTCTCGGCGTGCCTTGTCTAACGATCCGGCCGAATACCGAGCGTCCCATCACAATCACGATGGGCACGAATCAGCTTGTCAATCGAAACAAGGAAGCCATCGTCTCTGCGATCCGCGCGGGGATTGCGCAGCCGCGTGACTCCGCTCGCTTACGCCCGGCGCTTTGGGACGGAAGGGCGGCAGAACGAATTGTGGGGTTGTTTCGCGAACTGGACAGATAACGACGCGAGAAGGAAACGGGGCAAGCGTTCGCGCTTTTGACGAGAGAAGTTTGGTGAGGCGTGTAGGGCTCGAACCTACGACCCGCAGATTAAGAGTCTGCTGCTCTACCAACTGAGCTAACGCCCCACGGGAAGTGAAAATTATACGGCGCGAATTACGTGAGTCAAGCCAACTATCAAAAAAATCAGCCACAGATTCGCGCAGATGACACGGATCAAAACCGCGATTACAGATCCCATTGACTCTTATCTGTGAGAATCTGTGTTTATCTGCGGCTGAAACAGTTTGGTCTCCCCTGCAGTCGATTTTGCAAAACGAATGCACTTCGCAGAGAATGTTTCTCTTCATTTGCTCGGCGAACACCGAAATGAATTATCACGACAGCGTGTTGAGTCTGATTGGCAACACGCCTTTGATCAAACTCAGTCGGCTGAACAAAGGCTTGAAGCCTTTGATTCTTGCCAAGATGGAGAATCTCAATCCCGGGTTCTCCGTTAAAGATCGCATCGGCGTCTCAATGATCGAAGCTGCCGAACGCGAAGGCATTCTGAAGCGGGGCGGGACGATCGTCGAGGCGACGTCGGGAAATACCGGAATCGGTTTAGCCATCGCCGCCGCGGTCAGAGGTTACAAGTGCATTTTTGTGATGACCGACAAAGCGTCGGTTGAGAAGTCGCGGTACTTGAAAGCGCTGGGGGCAGACGTAGTGATTACTCCGGTTTCCGCCCGGCCGGGCACGCCCGATCATTATGTTTCGACGGCGCGACGGATCGCCTCGGAAACCCCGAACTCGTTTTATCCCGATCAATATTCGCATCCGGGGAATCCGGAAGCGCACTATCGCACGACGGGGCCGGAGCTTTGGGCACAAACCGAAGGCAAGATCACCCATTTTGTTTCGGGCATTGGGACGGGCGGCACTATCTCCGGCACGGGAAAATTTCTGAAAGAGAAAAACCCGAACATCAAAGTCATCGGCGCCGACCCAATCGGATCCATTTACAAAACGTACAAAGAGACCGGAAAAATTCCCGAGACGACTCCGTACCTGGTCGAAGGCATCGGCCAGGAAGTGCTGCCGGCGAACGCGCACATGCAGTATGTCGATGAGGTCATGAACATCAGCGATCACGATTCGTTCGAAACGGCGCGCCAGCTCAGCCGCGTTGAGGGGATCTTCTGTGGCGGTTCGACGGGAACAAACTGTGCGGCGGCTTTGCGAGTGGCGCGCGATCTGGATGAGACCGCAGTCGTCGTGTTCGTGGTCTGCGATACCGGCGAGCATTACTTATCCAAGTTCCATTCGGATGAATGGATGAAAGAGAAGCGACTGCTCGAGCCGCAAAAGATTACCGCGGGACTGCTCTGTGAAACGAAAGGCAAGCAAGCGCCGGCCGTATTGATTACCGTCGCGCCGGATGATCTTGTCGCGACCGCCTTAGCCAAGATGAACGAGATGGGCTTGACGCAGATTCCGGTGATGGAAGATGGAAAATCCGTTGGGTCGCTGCGCGAGAATCATCTGCTGTCGAAGGTTTTCAACGATCGCGACCTGTTGGAGGCCACCATCAGCAAGGTCATGGACAAGAGTTTTCCAGTCGTCGATGTCGATGCTGACATCAATGTTGTCTCGCGGAAACTGCGCACGAGTCCGGCTGTCTTGATCGAGGAGTATGGCCGCATCACGGGCATTATCACGCGGCATGATCTGCTTGACATGAGCGGAAACGGCGAGTGAGCCGTGTCCGTCATGCGGCTCTGCCGCTCGATGTGCGGAAAGGCTGTGCCTTTCCGATCAGAGCTTCTTGATAGGCTCTGCGAATAGTTCGAGGCACAGCCTCGAACTATTCGAATAAAAAAGGTGACATATTCTACCGGTAAGGCAGAGCCTTACCGCACATCAGGCGGCAAAGCCGCGCGCTTCTTTTCGTAAAACTTCACGCGCAAGCCTTCATCCATCTGCCGAATCTCCGATAGCTCAAATCCATCGAGAAAATTGCGCGGGATGAATGTGTCGGCGCCTTCAACCGACAACGGCACTTCTGTGACGATCCATCGTTCGATGTGAGGCAGGAATGCCTCGTAAATTTTTGCGCCGCCCATTACGAACAGGTGACAGTCGAGATTGCTTGCAAACTCCAGGACGGCTTGAACGTTGTTCATTACCTGGACCCCATTTTGCGATGCGATCGTCCCATTGCGGGTCAGTACGATGTTCTGACGATTCGGCAAAGGCCCTTTCAGCGTCTCCCATGTGCGCCGTCCCATCACCACCGCGTTACCGATCGTCGTCTGTTTGAAGAACTTCATATCCGCCGAGTAATGCCAGGGCAGCTTGCCACCCTTGCCGATGGCGAGATTTCGATCGACTGCGACAATCCCAATAATCATTGGTCAATCCGATCAACTGCCTCAATTACTTTTTCGATCTGCGTCATGTAATTCGAGAAAAGACTGTTAGCTTCCGCTTCGGTCAGCGTCGATCCCTTGTCCGTGTGCAATTCCAGGATTCGTTCGAACGGCGCTGCGTCAAGACTGAGCACGCGCACGGTGGTCTGGACGCTGTCTCTTTTGGAAATCGGCGGCTCGTGGCCTTTCAAAATCAAGAGAGCGCGAAACAGGGCCGCGAAGCTCGCGAGGCTGTCGCTCATCAAATTCGACAATTTTTCCGCGGAAGCCGACGCAGATATGTACAACCGGCGCAGGCGAAGCAGGCTCGTCCTCAATTCATATTCTGTTTGATGACGCAGGTTGGCTTGCGAGATCTGCACGAACTCAAACGGATCGCGGCCGAACAAAACCTTGCGCACCTTTTCCATTTGCAGAAATTCGATCGGAAAAACATCCGCCGCATCCTGAAGTTCCGCCACCGTAAAGTACACCGGCGTCGGCTGGCCGAGTTTGTGCCATTCGCGCAACGCGTCATGTGCCGCGTGCAGATCGTCAGTCGTAATCCGTTGCAAAGCAATTAATAAATTATGATCGGAACGGCGATTGACCTGATCGCCCACCGCGGCCGATCCATAGAGCACGATCGATGCGAGGTTGTCGCCGTGCGCAACGCGAAGATCGCTTATCAACTGCTCGAGTTTGGCTGAATCGCTGGCCATCTATTTCATCGCTTCACTGGTTGAAATTGACCTGGGGCGCCTGGCGCGCGCCTTCGTCCGCCTTGAAATATGGTTGTTCCTTGAATCCCATCATGCCGGCGACGAGCACCGTGGGAAAGTGGTTGCGCGTGGTGTTGTAATCCTGCGCGGCTATGTTGTAATCGTTCCGCGCAGTCGCCAGGCGATTTTCGGTGCCCGCCAATTCATCCTGTAGTTTCAGAAAACTCTCGTTTGATTTCAGTTGCGGATAGTTTTCGGTGATCGAAAGAAACCGACCGCCCGTTCCCAGGAGTCCGCCGTCTCTCAGCGCCTGATTGAACTTTGCGTCCGCGGCAATCTTGTCTTCGGTGGTGCTGTTCGGGTTCTGCATCGTGGAAAGGAGCTGAGATCGCGCCTCGGCAATTCTGGTGAATACTCTTTCTTCCAACCCGGCGATTCCTTTGACCGTCGCGACGATATTCGGAATGAGATCGGCGCGTCGCTGCATTTGGTTCTCGACCTGAGCCCATTGAGCGTTGACCTTCTGCTGTTGGGTCACGAGTGTGTTGTAGCTGCCGATGCCAGAGGCGGCCAGAATTACGACAAACAAAAGCACCACCCCGAGAATCACCGCCAGAATGATGATTGGCTTCTTGTCCATATCGACTCCTTTCGAAAACTGAATAGTAATTTATTTCGGTTCCTAATCAACCCGGGATTTACCAACTGCCGCCGGAGCCGCCCCCGCCAAAGTCGCCGCCGCCGCCAAAGCCTCCAAATCCGCCGCCGCCCGAGCTGCCGCCGCCGAAACCACCAAACCCGCCGCCGCTCCACCCACTCGAATGTGAGTCGCGGCCGCTATTCATGAGAGTGCTCAAAAGCAGCCAGCCCAACCAGCCGCCGCCACCCCCGCCAAATCCACCGCGACCCCCGCGCCTGCCAATACGAGCAAGTACGAAGAAAATGAAGACCGCGATCGCCAGAATGACCGGCGCTGACAAGCAGAGGTTACCTTTTCCACTTCTGTCGGGCGGGCTTGGCTCAGTGGATCCGGGCGCAAAGATTTTGTCCGTGCTAAAGCCGCGCTTGGCTGCAACTTCGGTAATGTACGCGTTAATTGTGTTCGCTAAACCTTTACCATATTCACCTGCGCGAAAAGCAGGCACAAGTTGTTCGCGCTGAATCTGGCCAACCAGTCCGTCCGGAAGATCGCCTTCCAGATGGCGACTGACTTGAGTGAAATACTTTCGGTCATTGATCGCCACCAGCAGCAAGAGGCCCGGCTTACTCGTGTCTTTCGCGCCGATGCCCCAGCCTCTGGCCACCGCTAGCGAGTACTGGAATATGTCTACGCCGTTGGTGCTATCGACAGTAACAACTGCAAACTGAATTTCCTGCTCCCGATCCAGGTTCGTGAGCGTAACTTCCATACTGTCTTTTGTCTGCCGGTCGATTACTCCAGCGTAATCGTTGACATAGCCGGTCGGGCTCGGCAGCGGTGACTGGGTCTGCGCCATCGCGAGCACGCAACAGAGCAGCACTGCCGCGAACGCGAGAGACAGAATTGAAGATGGACGAGCTGTGATCATCTGAACTCAACGCCAGTAAGATTGTTGAGGAGAGATTATCGCAAGTGGAATTACACCGCCACGGGCGCAGCGATTTTCGCGTGCGATTCGTAACCAATAAGCGCGAGGCGTTCGTAGCGGAAGTTCAATAGACCGTTGAGTCCGCGCAGTTTGTCTTCCGGATCATTGATTTCCAATCTTGGTAGGGGCAAGGGCGCGCGCGACAGTACTTCCTGCACCTGATCAAGGTGATTCTTGTAGATGTGGTAATCGCCGAGCGTGTAGATGAACTCGCCGACCTGCAAACCGCAGACGTGCGCCACGAGATGCGTCAGCAACGCGTACGAGCTGATGTTGAATGGCACGCCGAGGAACGCGTCGGCGGAACGTTGATAGAGCTGGCAATGGAGCACTGGTGCAGTAGCCCGACCGTTAGGAAGGGCGCCGATTTCTGCGGGCGAGGCGCCCGCGCTCCCAGTTTGCTCAATCTTGAATTGGAACAGCGTATGACACGGCGGCAGATCGACGTTTTCACATTCGCGCGGGTCCCAGCCGCTGACGATCAATCGTCGCGAATTCGGGTTTGTCTCAATTTCATTAATCAGACGCGCAATCTGATCGACGCCGTCGCGTTTCGGGTAATGACCACCGAACGATCGCCAGAGGTAACCATAAATCGGACCGAGGTCGCCCGGCTCGCGTCCAAACCTTCTCGTATGCTCCGCGTCGGCCCATTCTTTCCAAATGTCGACGCCCCGCTCGCGCAGGTTAGCTTCGTTGGTGTCGCCCGACAAAAACCAAAATAGTTCTTCAGCAATCCAGCGGAAAGGAACACGCTTGGTCGTTACGATCGGAAAACCTGCGCGCAAATCGAATCGCGTCTGAAATCCGAAATGCGAGATAGTGCCGACGCCCGTGCGGTCTTGATGCTCCGTGCCGTTTTGAAGAATTGAACGAAGGATGTCGTGATACTGCTTCATGAGCTGGTTTGCGGCTTTGCCGCCCGATGTGCGGAAAGGCTTCGCCTTTCCGGCGCGTCTCTACTCTCTGCTTTTTGTGATTGGTTCGAGGCACAGCCTCGAACCAATCACACCAATTCTCTTTGGCAGTTCCGGTAAGGCGAAGCCTTACCGCACATCAGGTGGCAGAGCCACTGCTCGCCACTTCACGAACTGATTCAATCAATCTTTCGATCTCTTCATCGCTCGTGTAACACGCACAGCCGACGCGCACCAGGCCTTCCGGTTGCAGACCTAATCGATCCACGACGGTCTGCGCGTAAAAATCGCCATGCGAAGCAAACAATCCACGCTCGGACAATCGGCGAGCAACTTCGGTTGACGCGGTGTTCTTCACTACAAATGAAACAGTCGGTGTGCGTTCGACGTGCGGCGGCGGACCGTAAAGGCGAACACCATTGATGCTCGAGAGCGCTTCCCAAAGACGGAGAACTTGAGGCGCGCTGTGGGCGCGGAGACCAGCGAAAGCGGCCTGCAAATCCTCACGTCGCGAACGCAAGCTGCCAGCTTGCGCTACAAGCGACGCATAGAAATCCACTGCCGCCGCCGCGCCCGCGATGCCTTCGTGATTTTGCGTGCCCATCTCAACCCGTTCCGGCGCGCTGTCCGGTGCGGGTTGAAGTTTCGGAAAATCGATCGACTCCAGCAAAT
>DASXTE010000099.1:0-3774 GCA_036505595.1 Pyrinomonadaceae bacterium | reverse complement strand
GATCGTCGCCTGCATACCTAACGTCGGCAAAAGCAGAAACCCGGCGGCGAGAGTGCCGACAATCGCGCCTGTCAAATTCAATCCATACAAGCGACTGATAGTGCGCGGACCGACAGGGCTGTATCGGCGAATTGCCGCGACGATGATGGGAAGCGTCGCTCCCATCATCGCGGTTGGAATCAACAAAACGAAGGCCGCCAGCGCAAACCGAATCAGCGCAAAGCGAAGCGTGCCGGGATGTATCTGTTGCCACAACGCGGCGTCGAGTCGATCAATCGCGCGAAAGGCGCTCGACACTGCCAGCGCATACAGGCCGATAACAATTTCGATCAGGGCGTACGTTCGCAGCGGATTCTTGATCCGCGCCGCGACCTTCCCGGCTACGGCGCTTCCTAACGCCAAGCCACCCATGAACGCCGCGAGCACGACGCTGACTGCGATGGTCGTCGCCCCAAACACCAGACCAAGCATCCGCATCCAAAGCACTTCGTAAATTAATGCGGCCGCTCCCGAAAGCGTGAAGCACACGCCGATTAACCAGAGTGCTTTTCGCGAACTAATTGAACTCGCGGTCGTGTGTGAAGAGACTGTATTGGCGGTCATCGAGGTTGGGTGGATGAGTCAAAGACGCTTGCGGCGCGCAAACCGGGACAAGTTAAAGAAAAATGACATAGCCGCGCCGCCAGACACTGGGCGGAATATTTCCCCGCGCTGATGCGGTCAGGATGATCAGGTAGTTGGTCTCGCCGCGGCCTTCAAACTTCGTCGCCGCGTCAACCTGCCTCTCGAGCTCGATATCACCGCTCACTTCGCGAGCCGGCTGGACCAGCGCCAGCTTGCGGAGGCACGTGTAAAGCTGCTCGAGTCCGGTCGCAAACTGTGTCCGTTCAGTTCCCAGCACCAGCGACACTTCCGCTCGCTCATCGATGAAATGCTTCACCAGAGACGCCGCCTGAACAACTCCATTCTCGAATCTGATGCGGAAATTCTCGCGGTCGATATCTTCTGTCAGACGAGTATCCAACAGGATCGTGATTCGGCGTTCGTCTTCGGCGGTGAATTCGCGCACGGTCAGGCGGCGCGCGCGCGCGGTCGCCTTCCAATCGATGTGGCGCAAATCGTCGCGCTGCTGGTAGTCGCGGAGCAGAAGCAAATCGTGGCCAAAGCCCCGACGAAAAGACGCCGTCTGGCCGGTGAATAGCGGCAACAGGTGCAATTCGTCCGCGATTGGCTGCGGCTTGGGATAGACGACGATGTCCACCTCGCGCGATCGCAGCCGCCGCCGATGACGAAAGAACCCGAACGGAAATCGTGTGGATAGCTCGAAACCCGTTACGAGCACATGGCCGCGTTTTCGGAATAGTTGCTCGATGCTTTGTTCGGCGGCGGCGCGATGCGGAATGTATGTGAAGTAAGCCAGCGTGCGTTTCAGGAAGCGACTGCGCCTGGTCAACTTGCGGGCCTTCCAGTCTGCGGGTCCGCGCGCTTCGACTAAAACCGAAAATGACGGCAAGACGCGCTTTTCGTTTCTGATCGTGACTAAAACCTCTGCCGGTTCGCCCGCAAAAATGTGATCCGGGAAACGCGCGGACACGGTCAGATCACGCAGCGTCAACCTTGCGGCGGCCCAGGAAACGAAAAGAGTCGAGAGCATGATCGAGAAGACCAAAAACAAAAGATTGTTTCCAGTGTTCCAGGCCGCCAGGGCAACAACCACGAGGATGACGATGAATATGACGCCGCCAGTAGTGACTTCGAGCGGCAAACCGCGACTCGCAACTTCGGCATAAGCCGAGCGCGCCAGCGGCGGCACGACGAGAATCGTTATCAACAGCGCGAACAGCAGCGACGCAATCGCACCCATTCCCGCAAGGCCGGGCTCTGCCAGGTGGCGCGCGAAGATGGTGAAGAACGCAGTGGCAACTCCACCGAGAACGAGGAGCGTGCCGAGAATTGTGTTGCGCCAACGTAGCATAGACTTCAGTCTGTGCCTTCGTGGTCGAGACGAACACAGACTGAAGTCTATGCTACATCACAGCGGCACGCTCACCGTTTTCAGAATCTCGTGCAACACCGCCTCAGCTTCTTCGCTGCGTCGCATTGCGGATGAATAGCGTGAGCTGACCGTAAGGCGATGCGCGAAGACTGGGACTACGAGTCGTTTGACGTCGTCAGGGATGCAAAACTCGCGTTCTTCGGTGAGCGCCAACGCCTGCGCCGCGCGAAACAATGCGAGAGTGCCGCGCGGACTCACGCCCAGATCGAGCATCTCCGAAGTTCGCGTCGAGGCAACGATTCGCATCAGGTAATCCACAATCGCGTCGTCAACCGAAACTTCCGCGACAGCTCTTTGCAGATCCAGAATCTCTTCGGCAGTCATGACCGTCTGGGTTTGCTCGAGCGGATCCTCGTGCTCGCGATCGCGCAGCATCTGCTTCTCGTCAACTGCGCCGGGATAACCAATCCGCAGACGCAGCATGAATCGATCGAGCTGCGATTCAGGCAAAGGATACGTCCCGTGGTGCTCAATCGGGTTCTGCGTCGCCATTACGATGAAGGGCTTGGGCAACGCGTGGGTCACTCCTTCAACCGTGACGTGACGTTCGGCCATGGCTTCGAGCAAAGCTGACTGTGTCTTTGGCGTCGTGCGGTTGATCTCGTCAGCGAGAATGACGTTTGCGAAAATCGGTCCCGGCCGCCATTCGAAAGCCGAGGAACTCTGATCGTAAACCGACAAGCCGAGCACATCTGACGGCAGCAAATCTGACGTAAACTGAATTCGCTGGAAAGAACAGTCGAGCGCCCGTGCCAGCGCGTGGGCCAGGGTCGTCTTGCCGACGCCCGGAACGTCTTCAACCAGAAGATGGCCGCCGGCCAACAGCGTGACGATTGCTAGCCGCACGGCCTCTGGCTTGCCGCGAATTACCCGCTCGATTTCGCTCTGTAGCAGGTTGACTTTTTCTGCGGCGTTAACGCGCGGGGCGTCCGCTGGGCGAAGCTGCCTCATAGACACGCCATTCTACATGCAAGTTAGCGCTGTCGCTATGTGAGTTTGAAACGGCTCGCGTCTGGCACGTAGATTCTCGGAATGGTAAGATTTGCGCGTAGAACTGAAGCTGTCGTAGCTTCTTTTCGGAACTCATGACGCGGCGCGTCGTTTTTAGCAAAGGACGATTTATGAATAACACCCTCAAATCACAACGTCGCCAGCGCGGCTTTACGCTCATCGAGTTGATGATCGTGATCGCAATTATTGGAATTCTTATTGGCGCGGCGGTGGTCGGCTGGCGAGCCGCAACCCGGGCCGGGAATGAAGCGGCCACGATCCAGAACATGAAAACTATCGCCGCAGTCCAAATCCAGTACTACAACATGCACGGTCGAACGTTTGCCACATTTGAGCAGCTCACTAAGGAGCAATTCCTCAGCTCGAAATTCGCGGGAAATCCGCCCGTCGCCGATGGCTACCTGTACACACTCAAACTCACGCCGAAGACGGCCAACTCAACATCGTCATACACCCTAAATGCCGATCCGGTGGACGAAGGTTCAGGCACAAACCACTTTTACATCGATTCCGCCGACAGCAGCATTCACTTCAACGCCACACAGCCCGCCGCGCCCGGCGATCCGGTGCAGTGATGATCGCAGCGGTTTAGTCGCGGAAGCTTCCGACAGTACGATCCAACCGCTCGGACTTCGATTGAAGGTTCATCATCTCTTCAGCTAAACTGCACCGCACGCCCGCTTAGCTCAGCAATTGGACCCACCCCC
>DASXTE010000098.1:0-5081 GCA_036505595.1 Pyrinomonadaceae bacterium | reverse complement strand
CGAGGTGCGCAACGTGTTTGACTCGAATCGCGCCCAGCTCGGCGATGACTACGATCGCGCGCGTCCTACGATCATCAACTACTTGCGGAATGAGCGGGCTGAGAAGGCGCGCGATGAATTGGTGAATCGTCTGAAGATGACGAACACTGTCATGAAGGGCGCAGACGTTAACGCTCCGAACCTCGCGCCTGGAACAGTGATCGGGTCCGTGAACGGACAGCCGCTGCGTGTGGAAACGATCAACGAACGGATGAAGGCCTACGTCTACAAAATGGAGCGCCGGATTTACGAGGCGCAACGAGACGCGCTCGATCGCCGAATCAACAACACGCTCATCACGGCCGAGGCAAACAAAAAGAACGTTGGCTCGGAGCAAATTTTCCGCACAGAAGTGACCGACAAGGTGAAGCCCCCGACCGATGCCGAGATTTCAAAGTTTTACGAAGACAACAAGTCGCGCATAAATGGTGACCTGGCGTCGAGCCGTTCGCAAATCGCTGAGTACCTCGCGCAGCAGCAACAGCAGAAACTTGAACAGGATTTGGCCACACGTTTGCGCGCCGGCGCGAAGGTCCAGGATTTTCTCAAAGAACCGACGCCGCCCGTCTTTAACGTCGCGGTCGGCAAGGGGTTTGGCCGCGGAGACATCAATTCCACGGTGAAGATAGTTGAGTTTACGGATTTCCAATGCTCGGCGTGCGGGGGGATGTATCCGGTGATTGAAGACGTGCTGAAGTCCTATGGCAATCGCGTGTATTTTGAGATCCGCAACTTTCCGCTGACTTCCGTTCATGAAAATGCTTTCGCTGCCGCTGAGGCCGCCGCCGCGGCGAACGCGCAAGGCAAACTCTGGCCGTACATTGATTTTCTTTTCAAAAACCAGACAGCCCTCGACGCTGACTCTTTGAAAAAATACGCAACCCAGGTCGGCCTGGATCGCAAACTGTTTGACGCGGATTTCGAGAGCGGCAAATTCGACGCCGACATTCGTCGCGACATCGAAGAGGGCGAGATCTATGGAATCGAAGGCACGCCGACAATCTTCATCAACGGCGTGATGCTGACGACGTTGAGTGCCGACGGCTTGCGTGAGGCAATTGAAAAGGCGTTTGCTCGGGCGCCAAAAAATTAATCTAATTTTTCGGGGGTGCTTGCCTCCGCGACGATGATTTGTTGCAAGGCTTCCGTGGCACGTCGCGCGTGGGCGCGTTGATCCTCAGATCCATTCGGATCGATCACAAACAGCGGATGGTAAACGACCTCGACGCGGGCGGGTCGCGGGAATCGGCGGCCCGGCGGCCACACTCGATGACCGCCGCGAATGGTTACGGGCAGGATTGGGACACCGGCTTCAATCGCCATCCGCACGGCGCCCGGTTTGAATTTGCGCATTGACCCATCGGCATTTCCGCGGCCGCCTTCGGGAAAAATCACGACGGCGCCACCTTCTTTGACCCACTGCAAGGATCGGCGAATGGGCGCCGGATCGCTGCCCTCCAGTTGCAAGGGCCAGGCGCCGAGCAAACGCAAACAGTAGCCGACGATGGGCCAGCTGAAGGCCTCGTCCCAGGCGAGGTAGCGTACGGGCCGTTTGACCGGACAAGAAATCCAAAACGGATCGATGTAGGTCTGATGATTCGACGCGATTATCACGCCGCCGCTCCGCGGAATGTTTTCACTATTTATCCACCGCACGCGCCAAAACAGACGACAGATGGCCCAAACAATCGGCCGGCAGATTTCCAAAACCCATTGCGGGAGCATGCGGGGATACGCGCGCGATCCGTTGCCGCTGTGCGAGCGTTCGAGAGTTGTCGTGTTTTGGCTCAAGACTGTAGGATCGTTTCAGATAAAGTTCATTCAATTTGGGCGGAGATCATTATTATCACTACCCAAACAATATTCGTCTCGCCAGGATTCAGGCAATTCCAGCGGATCGACTCGGTCGTCATTCCAGCTTTGACACTTTATGCAATCAAAGCCACGGTACCCAATGACTTCCGACTTCGTCAAACCGATTAGGTTTCGCGTCGCGCAATCGGAAAACGAACAATACCGCTCGATTTAGACAAGCAAAACCTCTCGTGGAAATTCGATTTTTACTCGTCGTTTGATCGTCACGGCGAAATCACAGCGGCCATTCGCCTCCGATAAACTCCAAATGCAGTCGCCTGATTCCATCAGAGGCCACTCGTAGCTGACGTACGACCGCCAGCACAGACGCGTGATACCTGTCGCTGGTCATCTTTACGAATGTGCCGGGCTCAACGTCCATTGCGGTAAAAACTGCCGCGCCTTTGCTGCTAATGTTCTCAGTGACAGTTTGCTCACTCTTCACCAGCCTATCGCCTTCGAATATTTCGATGACCACGTCGATCGGAATCATTTGCCGGCTTTCCTTGCGCTTGTCGTCGGTTCGTACTTCGGTTAGCTGCTCGACGGAATCTTCGCGCGCCGACCACAGTTGGCTTTCCAGCTTCGTTTGCGCAATCTCGTAACGCCTTGTCGGATTTTGTTCGTAACTGCGTGGTGGACGTTTGCCGATAAAAGCCACGCCGACCTCGACCAAACTGTCTTTCGCGGTTTTCTGCTCAAGCAGCCTGATGTTTCGCACGATCGCCCAAACGCGATATTGATCCTCCACGTGATCAAAGACTCGGAGGGCGCGCGGCATCGCTAAAGTAAGTTGCAACAATCGGCCGACATCGATTGGTCGCGAAAGCCTGAAGCGGGCGCCGAATGGCGTCACATCGATGAGCCGTGTCATCTCAGTCCATTCGCGATTGCCACCCTCGCGCGCATACACGCGCGCCGGCAGCGCGAGTCGCACCCTTTCGCGCAAGCGCCGCGACTTCTGATCAAATTTCGTGACCTGCTTCGTCAAAAATTCGCCGCATTCGGGGGGAGTAACTGCCTAAATCCGAATCGCTGCCAAAACGCGAATTCGCCAATAATTATCGAGGTTTTCCGCTTTGAGAATACTGCAATTTACGCTAAACTAATCGAGAAATTTAACCGCATGAATGGCTGCTGCTGCGAACCCCTGACGTCTTCAAAAAACTCACACGTTCGTGCCAGAAAAAATGAGGGCTATTGCGCCACCGCGCTTCCTGCGCGCGATTGCGTCCGCGGATTGTAACGGAAAGGTTTGATGAATGGAAACGCTTGAACGCCAGCACATAACCATTGAAGAAGAGATGCGCCGGTCGTATCTCGATTACGCGATGTCGGTGATTATCGGCCGCGCGCTGCCGGACGTGCGCGATGGTTTGAAGCCGGTGCATCGCCGCGTGCTCTGGGCGATGAACGAACTCGGCAACGCTTACAACAAGGCCTACAAAAAAAGCGCGCGCGTGGTCGGCGACGTCATCGGTAAGTATCACCCGCATGGCGACATTCCGGTTTACGACACGATTGTCAGGCTGACGCAGGATTTCTCAATGCGTTATCCACTCATCGATGGTCAGGGCAATTTCGGATCTGTCGATGGTGACGCGCCGGCAGCGATGCGTTACACGGAAGTCCGCATGGCTAAGTTGGCGAACGAGGTGCTCGCCGACATTGAGAAAGAGACGGTCACTTTTCAACCGAACTACGACGAGAGTTTGAGCGAACCGACTGTTCTGCCGACGCGCATTCCGAATCTCTTGCTGAACGGCTCAGAGGGGATTGCGGTCGGCATGGCCACAAAGATTCCGCCGCATAATCTCAACGAAGTCATCGATGCCACGATCGCCGTCCTGCGCAAACCGGAACTCGACATCGAAGACCTGCTCAAGATCGTCAAGGGTCCAGACTTTCCCACGCGCGGTTTTATCTGTGGGCGGGAAGAAATCAAAGAGTCCTATCGCACCGGCCGCGGCATTCTCCAGATGCGCGCCCGGGCCTCGATCGATCGCATCGGCCGCGGCTCGCATGAGCGAGACGCCGTGATCATTACTGAACTTCCATTTCAGGTTAACAAGGCCAAGCTGATTGAGCGTATTGCCGAGCTCGCAAACGAGAAGAAGCTGGAAGGCATCTCGGAAGTCCGCGACGAATCTGATCGTCACGGCATGCGTATCGTCGTCGAGCTGAAACGCGACGCGGTGCCTCAGGTCGTACAAAACAAACTGTTCAAGCTGACGCCGATGCAATCCTCGTTCGGCGTGATCTATCTGGCAATCGTTAACGGGCAGCCGCGCGTCCTGAAGTTGAAGGAAATATTGGAACACTTCATCGACTTTCGTCGCGAAGTCGTCCGCCGCCGGACCGAGTACGAGTTGCGAAAAGCCCGCGCGCGCGCCCACGTGCTCGAAGGCCTGACCAAAGCGATTGACGCGCTGGACGACATCGTCACAGCAATCCGTAATTCACGTTCAGTGGATGAAGCACGCCAATGGTTAACTGGCCAAACGGCGTCAATGGATGAAGTTAAGAAATGGAAGGGATTCTTTCCTGAAAACGTTCGGAATGTCACAAAGTCGGACCAGCCCGAGAAACTGAGGGTCAAAGAGCTAAAGAAGGCATTGGCTCGACTCGCCCTCTCTGAGATCCAAGCCCAAGCCATTCTCGATTTGCAGTTGCGGCGCATATCGGCGCTCGAGCGTCAGAAGATCATCGACGAGTACGAATCGATCATCAAGCTCATTGCCGAACTCGAAGAGATCCTCGCGAACGAACAATCTTTGCGCCGGGTGATCATTAACGAACTCGAAGACGTCAAGAAGGAATTCGGCGACGCGCGCCGCACGGAAATCACTGAAGCCGGAACCGATTATTCGATTGAAGATCTGATCGCCGATGAAGAAGTCGCGATCACGGTCACCAAGAACGGCTACATCAAACGTACGCCGGTGACGACCTATTCGCGCCAGGGACGCGGCGGCAAAGGCCGCTTCGGCGCGATGGCCAAAAACGAAGATTACGTTGAACATCTCTTCATAGCTTCGACGCACGCCTATCTGATGGTCTTCACCGACGATGGGCTGGTCTACAAGATGAAGGTGCACGAGGTGCCCGACGCAGCGGCGGCCTCGCGTGGCAAGGCGATTGTGAACTTGATCCAAATTCCGTCTGATCGAAAGCTCGCGGGCGTAGTC
>DASXTE010000097.1:0-26143 GCA_036505595.1 Pyrinomonadaceae bacterium | reverse complement strand
CGACGGGATCTACCAACCCCTGTGCGGTGCTGAAGACTTGCATTCGACCGACACTTACTTCCACACTGCGAGCATTGAACAGATCGTCAATTACACCACGTTTGGCAACGGCAGCTTCTGCCCGGTCCTGACTGACACAGGCAATAACCCGCCAACGGTGGATGCTGGCCCGGATTACACGATCCCCGCAGGCACGCCGTTCACGCTCACGGCGGTCGGCAGTGACCTCGAAAGTGATGCGCTCACTTACTGCTGGGAAGAGTTTGATCTAGGTGCGCCTGCGCCGCCGAATACCGATAACGGCAACCGACCAATCTTCCGCTCGTTTGCTCCAGTGACGAGCCCCGCGCGAACTTTTCCGCAGTTGCCGGATATTTTGTCTGGCACCGCCACCTTCGGTGAGTCGCTACCCGTCACAACTCGCAGCATGAACTTTCGGGTCACGGTGCGTGATAACCATTCGGGTGGCGGGGGCGTGAACACCAGCGCCATGCACGTCAACGTGAGCGCAGGCAGCGGGCCGTTTGCTGTCACGCAACCAAATGCTTCGACAACCTGGACAGCCGGTTCTAATCAGACGGTCATGTGGGACGTCGCAAATACGTCAAGTGCGCCGGTCAATTGCGGAAACGTTCGCATTATGCTCTCCATCGATGGAGGAACCAGTTTCCCGTTTACCTTGGCGTCCACCAAGCCCAATACGGGCTCGGCGACGATTACCGTTCCGAACGTTCCAACTTCCACGGCACGCGTTAAAGTCGAAGCCATCGACAACATCTTCTTCAGCATCTCGCTACCGAACTTCACTATTACGCCAAACATCACAGCCGCGCCGACACTGCTCACCGAAGCTAATACGAATCGCGCGGTCGCGTTAGACTCCGTTACATTCATGCGCGATCCTTTCCCGCTCGCAACCGTCAACAACTTCAGTCTGGATCAGCGCACCCGCGTCACGCTCTTTGCTCTTGGTCTGGAACTGTTGTCAGGCGAAGACATTTCAGTTGTCACGGCTCAAGTCGAAGATGCCGGGCATAAAATATATCCGCTGAAAGTGGAGTATGTCGGCAAAGTTCCGGGCTTCGATTGGTTAACACAAGTGGTTGTCAGATTGCCTGATGATTTTCTCAATGCAGGAGATTTTTTTGTAAGCGTCAGTTTGCGGGGCGCAGTCAGCAACAAAGTCGTCATCGGAATTCGATAGTCGCCATCTCGCGGATGATTCATTCCTCAGTGCAGCGGCGATACCCCAACGCGAGTCCACCAAGAGTCCAATAAGAGTACCGGTGAGTCCTTCAAGTGCGGTAGAGCGCTATCCATGCCGCGAAGTTCCATTGGATTACAGTGATTCTCTTCTCTTTCACGGCGGCGACACTCTTTTCGAACCTGATATTTTCTCTCGCTTTTCTTAGGCAGCGCTCGCGAATTCCGTTGTATATCGTTGCACCAGTTCTCCCAGGATTGGCGCGAAGTCAAAAGCTGGACGACTGTTTGCTTCCAACATTCGGCCGATCACTGACTGATAAGCGAGAAGTTCCGGCTG
The DNA here is from genome assembly GCA_036505595.1 of Pyrinomonadaceae bacterium. Classification (GTDB taxonomy): domain Bacteria; phylum Acidobacteriota; class Blastocatellia; order Pyrinomonadales; family Pyrinomonadaceae; genus UBA11740. The sequence goes on along the minus strand of DASXTE010000097.1, from coordinate 24,600 downwards.
GGAACCATCATTCTCGGCGCAACCTTTAGATTGGATTCCGGCCTTACATAGACGCCAGAAAACCGCTCGCACCAGGGTGGCCTCGCCGCTCAAGCTACCGCGTCCCCTAAGAATCGGCTCCCGCTGGCACCATACCGCGTTGCAAATCTCTCCGAATTGCTCTGAGTTGATAGTAGTCATTTTCAATCCTTCCAATTTGCGACGAACGTAACCGCGCGACCCTGATCTTTCCACCGGAGTGGAATTTCCTTCATCACAACAAACTAGTTCTTCGCGTGCTTCAACATGAAGTGATGAAAGTCGTCGCGGCGTTCAGTCGTGTCTCGCTTGCGACCATTTCTTGAACATCAATTGATGAGTACGCCGAGCGAATGAGCGTTGCCCTGCTGGTGTTTGACCGCTGTCGCGGACAGAACCGTCCATTGGTATTCGCTCGTCGGCCTGACCTTCTGGAAGCCACAAGCGAGCTCCTGCCAAACGCGTGGAACTAACTGCCGGCAAATTCGGTGGATTAAGGTCGCCAAGACGGAGTGGTGGCCCAGCGGGGATCAGTTCAACTTTGGCCCACTTATTGTTTTCATGACGATTGAAATAGCGAAACACCAAGCTGCCTGCAACACACGACATGAGAGCCGCGAATATCGCCCACCAAAAATGGGAGCTTCCTCCTGCCAGGCTTAGGCCGGATGGATCTCTCAACACGGCAAACAAGAAGAGCTGCCGGCTGGCAACGATGGTCATTGACAGCAAACCAACAAGAGCCATCCCAAACTTTGTAAGGTCCGTCATAATAAAGCGGTTTCCTCTCTGCCCCCTTCTCAATTCCACCATTCACTCTTGAGGGAGCGTTGATGAAGACCGTTTCCATTGTTTGGGACGGATTGAAGTTCGTCGCGATTGCTTATTAACAAGGCAAGTTGTGCACGCTGTATTGGCGCACCACGGCTCAAACTAGCGAACGGATCGTTCACCATGCAAAAGTCCACATAACTTTCGCTGCCCTCGGGCGCGATTTCCTTCAGCAAGCGAGTATCAATCGGCGTCGGCTTGAACAGCATCATCCCGTAATTACGCAGGCGGGCCATCATAGCGTCGTGGGTGTTGCAAAACAGTGGGATTCGCAGCCGCTCGTCATCCTCAAGCGCAAACCAATCGCCGTTCGCGCGGCGCATTGCGAAGATATCGCTCATAAAACGTCTTTCGTAATCCGTGCGACGCCAACAGGTGGACCCGGCGAAGTGATGTGAATCTCATTTCGTTGGTCGTAGCGAAGGAAACTTGAGAAGAAGAAGAATCCGGCAATGCACACGATCAGCGAGATGCTGATAGCCAGCCACAAGTGAACTTTGCCGCCCTGAACATCGACGACGCCCTGTGCGTCCTTAAAGACCGCAAACAAATAAAACTGCCACCCGGCAATTGCGCTGAGGGCGGCCAAGCCGATTACCGCCATTAAAGTTTTACCGACACTCTTTCTCTGATTCACATTTCCCTCCATCATTTTTTGCGCGTCAAATGTTCAATCATCAAGGATGCCCGAAAACTCGCCTTCTGCGACGAGCGTGCGGAGCAGATTCGCAACTCTCGCATCAGGCTCGTCATCTGAACGGTCCGAGTTAATCTTGCTCCACCGTGGGTGCTCTTTCAGGCGCGCCTGACTAACCTGATACGAGTCCATGATGTCCTGGGCTCTAATTCGACTCGTCGCGGTCGCATTACCAAGGAACGCTGACGTGCTCCGAGTAAGGCTCCCGGCAGTGTAAACCGCGTGGGTATTCACCAGCGCTTCATTCGCCCCTTTCTGGAACTTGCCGGCACACCAGAACATTATCCTGAGCTCGATGAGCAGTCTGTGCGTTAGACCGCTTATAGGCTGGGAGTTGCTGATCCGGGGCCAAAACAAGTTATTGCGTATATGTGTGTTGTCGCACTGACGGCTTGAATTTCCAGCCGTATATTGACTAAAGACACCAGAGATGTCCACGCCACGCGTGGGAGTAAGAAGGTGAACGTTGGCATTGTCTTGACAGATTGGAAAGAAATAATTCGTCGGCAGATTTACTCTAATGATTGTGGCTTTCGTGTGTGTGGGAATCCTTATTTCACAGGTGCAGAGATGAGGTTCTGGTTTGATTAAGAAGGAAGGCAAAATGCAGATCGAGAAGATAGCCCCCGAACAAGAAACTAGCGTCAACTGGCCCACCGCGGCTTTCTTGATCCTTTTTCATCTGGCTTCGGTTGCTGCACTTTTTTTCTGGAGTTGGCCTGCGGTTATCACCGCCGCGGTCCTCTTCTGGCTCGGAGGCAGTGTAGGTATAGGCATGGGTTATCATCGTTTGATCACCCATCGAGGCTATAAAGTGCCGAAAGTCGTTGAGTACTTTCTGACTTTCTGCGGTTCCTTGGCTCTCGAAGGCGGACCGATCCAGTGGGCCACCACGCATCGTATTCACCATGCCCACACCGATAAAGAGGGAGATCCACATACGCCACGCGATGGTCGTTGGTGGTCACACATCGGTTGGATCTTGGTTCCCCCTCCCCAGGTGACGGATCCAGCCCAGCTGCAGCGTTACGCCCCGGATTTGATGAACCAAAGATTCTATCGTTGGCTTAACCGATTTTATTATGTGCCACTGATTATGCTCGCGGTGGGACTGCTGGCATTCGGCGGCTGGCGAGTTATGTTGTGGGGCGTCTTCCTCCGGGTTACCGTGGGCCTCCATTCTACTTGGCTGGTGAACTCAGCGACTCATTTGTGGGGCTCGCGACGATTCCTGACCCGCGATGATTCAAGGAACAATTGGTGGGTCGCGCTGCTGACCTTTGGCGAGGGCTGGCACAATAATCATCATGCTCACCCAACGTCGGCGCGACATGGACTCGCCTGGTACGAAATCGACTTGAACTGGTGGGGCATTCGAGCGATGCAGGTTCTCGGTCTCGCAAGGGCAGTCAAACTTGTCAGCCTATCGAATCGTGCTGACGCTTAAGGTACGACGTACATTTACTCGCGAACTGTTAGCCAAAGACAAGGCGTTTTAGTGACGAAAGATAACCACACGAGCCCGCTCATCCTGATAGTCGAGGATGTCCATGAGACTCGCGACGGCATTGAGAAGCTGCTGACGACAGACGGTTACCGCGTGTCCCTGGCCAGGGACGAACAGGACGGGATAAAGAGCGCTCAGCGAACGCGTCCCGATTTGATTCTGGTTAGTTTGGCGGGGTCACCCCCCGAAGTTATTCGTAGCGCGCGTAACATCCGCGAACATTCGGAGGTCGGAGAGCAGATACCGGTCGTGGTCTTTTGCATTGGTGAAGGGCTCGGCGAGGGTGATGAGATTGCCATCGGGCAAAATGTTCATCTCACCCGCCCCGACAACTTCAACCAGTTGAGAAGTCTTCTCGCTCGTCTGCTCCTCAAGATTTCGCTACCGCTTGAAGTCAACCTAATGCAACCGTCGCCAGAACGGAATTTACGAACATGAACAACACAACACAGAAACCTTTTACCTTTAGATTCCTCGATACGAACCCAAAGGTTCTCTTGGAGTTGAAGAACGCAACTGATGAGACGCTCAAGTCCATCGAGATTCTGACTATCTTTTTGAAAGCTGAGGGAACGCCGAACGGTGTTCCTTCCCAAGCTCATATAAGATTCGACGCCATAAGGTCTATGCCACCGCAACAAACCGCGGTAGTGTCTCACCGGACCTGGATCAATGGAAAGCCAGTCAATGATGACCGCGACCAGATGGGACGACTCAAAGTCATCGCGGGCAAAGTCAGCCTCTATGTGCTCGATATCTCATGGGAAAATGCCGAAGGCAAGGCGCGCTTTCAAAGGATACCGGTGGGGCATTGACCGCTTGATCGTTCAGATCGAGAAGAAGCGTCGCTGTGCGTCGGAGGCGTTGGCTTTTGCAGCGGACGAAATTCTTTTAGCGGTCTCACTGTCGGCAACGAGCGCGCAAGGATCCCGTCTACATCGAGATGCATCCCTTTGCGCAAGGCTATCGGTTTCGGGTTGATTTGTTGATCGGAATTGGCGATATCCACCTGTACCTTCACGCGTACTTCGGGTATCTCGTCTTTGACCACTCTCAAATTGGCTGATCTCATATTGGTCCTGTATGAACTAAATGAAACCTATAACATTCGAGAGAATGCCGGTCTGTGCGCCAACACACAAAGCCAACTAATCGACTGGTCTTACGCGGCGGCTTAAACGGATGTGAGTGAGTAAATGAAAAGGCGGGAAAAAGGAAATAGAGGGCGGTTATCCCAGCAGCCGATCGAACTCGTCTTTAACTACCCGGTAACACTCACAGACCGTCTCCTCCAGCTTTTGCCGGTCGAGAATCTGAATGCGACCGCGCACATAACTGATCGCACCATCGTCTTGCAGGCGGCCCGCAGCCACGGTCACGCCTTCGCGCCGGACTCCCAACATGTCGGCAATCAGTTCCTGAGTCATCACCAACTCATCTGTCTGCAAACGATCGTGACTTAACAAGAGCCAGCGGCAAAGCTGTTGTTCGACTGAATGAAGACGATTGCAAACTGCTGTCTGTGAGATTTGCGTAATCAGTGCCTGGGTATAGCGCAACAGCAATTGTTGGAATTTGCCGCCCAGCGCGAATTCATCTTGCAGTGTCTTCGCTTTCATCTTTAGCGCGCCGCCGGCGCTTTGCACGACGGCCCGGTTGGGCATGGTGCCTCCTCCCATGAAGAGAGCGATTCCCACTATCCCATCATTACCTGTCAAACCCATTTCGGCACTCGAGCCATTTTCCATCGTGTAGAGCAGAGAAATGATTGAAGTTGTAGGGAAGAAGACGTAATCCAGTTGTCCGCCAAATTCGTAAACGACTTCACCCAAAGAGAACGAAACCGGGCGTAGATTTGCACTCAGGCGTTCATATTCGTCAGCTGGAAGCGCGGCCAGCAGACGATTCTCAACTGGTTCGTTAGATCTCGCGATTTCAGACATATGAATCTTCTATGCTCCAGCCATCTGCGGCGGCAAACAATGATAGGCAATTATAGCTAAAGAGAATCGAACAAGCACAAGGAGTCCTCTTTCAAATGTCCAACATGGAGTTCCTTTTCAGGTGTGGGTCGAGTATTCGTGCCACGAAGTCCCGTTTGAATTTTGATGAGTACCACTTCTTGCACGGCGCCAACACCAGTCGAGTCCCGCACGGGACGCCAATTGTGAAAAGCTACAAGCGACTCCGTCGCTAATTTCCTCTTGACTCTGAAGGAACGCGAAATGTAGCGTATAAGACGCTCGAGGACGTGCGACGTTCCGTAGCTGATGTTTTCCCTCACCTCATTGCCAACTCTGCGCCCGCAGGAGGTTTCCCCATGACTTATCATCGTCTTATCGCGATTATTATCGCATTCACGTTTGTTGTTGCGGTTGACGCGCAAACACGGAAAAAGAAGGCTGCGCCAACACCATCACCTGCTGAAGAGTCGTCCGATATCCCCAATGTCAAATGGCAAAAGGGTCCCGCGCTGGGCGACCTTGGTTCAGTTGCCGAAGTTAAGGTACCCACAGGGTATGTGTTCGCTGACGGCAACGATACGCGCGTGATAATGGAAGCGACGCACAATCCGAGCACCGGCAGAGAGCTGGGATTCGTGGCGCCTGCGGGAGAAGATTGGTTCGCGGTTTTCGAATTCGACGCGGTCGGTTATGTCCGCGATGATGAAAAGAATTCCCTCGATGCTGACGCGTTGCTCCAATCAATTAAAACCGCTACCGAGGAAGGCAATCAGGAACGCATCAAGCGAGGCTGGTCTCCGATGACAATCGTCGGCTGGGAACAGAAGCCGCACTATGACGAGTTAAGTCACAATCTGGAATGGGCCATCCGCGGCGAAAGCGATGGCGCGCCGGTGATCAACTACAACACTCGTTTGCTCGGGCGGCAGGGCGTTATGGAAGTAACCCTGGTAGCCTCGCCGGCAACGCTTGCCGAAACATTGCCGAAATTCAAGACGATGCTCGCAGGTTTCGATTTCAAGTCGGGCAAAAGATACTCCGAATTTCGCGCGGGCGATAAGATCGCCGAATATGGCCTCACGGGATTGATTGCCGGCGGTACCACGGCGGTTCTCGTAAAGTCGGGCGCCTTGAAGTGGCTTTGGAAACTCCTCGTCGCGGGCGCTATTGCCTTGAGCGCGTTTTTCAAGAAGCTGCTTGCGTCTATCAAACGATTCTTCTCGAAGGGCAGAACGGAAACGCAAATCTAACATGACCGATGGCGAGTTGCTGCTGCTGGCCCTGTCGGTGATCTATCTCGCAGATTGCCTTTTTTGGGTTAGGAACCAGTCCGTCGCTTTCGTCGCGCCGTGGTGCGGGCGCTGGCGAGTTGTGCTTGCCGATTTCTGGATCGGAAACGACCGGGGCAGCTTCGCGTTTGTTAACCCGCTGCCACCATTGGGCCGTCTGTTCCTGTCACACTTGCTACCAGTATCGATATCTCCGGTCGGGATTTGTCCATTCAATGTTCAGGCACTCTTCCGCCTCGGCCGAAAACCATCGACGGATCCGGCGATCACCTTTGGGGAGATTCGCGAAGTGGGCGCGGACGGAAACTGGCTGTTGATTAACGGCGAGCGCTTTTCGAACTGCGCTTCCAAAGCACAAGCGAAAGAGATTTCACAGCTAGTTAACGATCTGCGCACGACGAGTGTGGACGAGCGCCGGGACGTTCTAATGGCGCACCTGCGCGAGAATTTCGACGTCCGAGCGGCCGAAGCGGTTTTTGTACGCGCCGAAGCTTTGGTGAAACCGATCAGATCGCTCTGCTGCGCGCTCTTTCTTTTTCTCTTCGTGGTCTCACCAGCGATGGTAATGTGGTTCGGACTGTTGGGAATGCTCTTGCCGATGGCCGGCCTGGCGATCCTGCTTACGTTGCAAGTCTCGCTGATGACTTATTTCGCTCATAAGGCGCTTTATCCCGACGCATTGTCTGCGCGCGTCGAGAATCTTCTCAAGATGATGTTGTGCCCTCCGGCGGCGATCAGGTCCGCTGATCTGATTACAAGGAATGCGTTGAGTCGCTACAGTCCCATCGTTCTTGCGGATGTATTCAAAGGGGAGTCAAGCCGAGCTTTCGCCCAAAAATATATTCTCGATTTGCAGCATCCTCTGGCTTACAGCGCGCCGGATGCGACTTCGACGGAGATAATCGAATGGGCCGCTAAGACTCAACTAAAGTTATGCCTGGAGTATCTGAAGCACTCTGATTCGTTGCGCGCTGAGGATTTCCTGGCCGCGCCGCAGCGAAGGGACGACGCCGTTTCGTATTGCCCGCGCTGCGGAGAACAGTTCTCGGCTAAGGTCGGTGCGTGTCCCGATTGTCCCGGCGTGGAACTGGCGAGCTTTGCGTTCGTGTCGGAATCGGGCGCTGGGGGCACTGCATGACCAGACATCCAGAAATCCTGATGATCGCCGGGGCCATCGTCGCATTCATTGCCGGTTATGCCGTAGTCAGCTACGTTATCCGCAAATTGAAAGGTGATCGGTGAGTCTTCCTGCGAAGCCTGCCTCGTGCAATTGATACGATTCCAACCACAACCTGAAAAAATTCCTACCGCCAGGATTTTGGTATAGCATCGCTGCATGCGCGCCAGTCTGCTGGTTGTATCGATTGGCCTGATCCTGTTGGCAGCGATCGGCTTTGCCCTTAGACCCCACGCACGAAGCGCGTCGGCGGTTACATCTATTTCGTTCAGCCCAAATGCGAAACCGGATTTTGAGACGGACATCAAGCCAATTTTCCAGGCACGCTGTCAGCCGTGTCATTTTCAGGGAGGGCAGGTCTACGACAAGTTACCGTTCGACAAACCGGCGACCATCACCAAACTCGGAACCAGGCTTTTCACGCGCATTAAGGATGAGAAGGAGCGCCGCATGATTCAAGAATTCCTCGACGCCTCTAACTCTGACGCGCGGAATCGCTAGAACTTCCGAGTCTGCGGCTCAACGCAGCCATCACCAACAAAATCGCAAACGGAACTGAGTTGTACAACGGACTGAGCCATCGCAGGTGTCCCGCGAAAAAATCAAACCAGTGTATCGCCGCCAGGAGAAAGGCGAACACCATCAGAAGATAGTGAACACTGCGGCGCCGTTCGTAGTTGGGGATACACCAGAAAAACATCAGCCCGATGAAAACTCCGGCGGCTCCCTGCTCGCGCATGATGTGAGTGAAGGGAAAAGAGCGTGCGGCCTCAGACATCAATACAGCCGGCGCTACCAGCGTAACGAGGCCGTATAGCAAAGCCCCGGCGCCGAAAACCGCATAGACAATTTTATTTGCAGTGGTCATCGTCGCGCGATTGTAGTGTCCTTCCACGCGAAGCGCCAAGAAAAAATCCGAATCTCGCCCCAAAGCGAGGAACTGCGGCCGAAATTGACAATCATTTTCAATTTGAGCGATACTGCCAAAGCGGTTCTCCGGGTAGACAGCGCGCCCGAATCAAGAGTATTGCGAGTTCACTTATCGAGGGTTCTTTAGTGCTTCAGTCATTCATTATCATCCTCCGCGAAGGCTTCGAATCATTTCTGCTGGTCGCGGTCATTCTTTCGTACTTGCGCAAATCGGGCCGTCGGCAACTCACGCCTGCGGTTTACACAGCAATTGCCATTGGCTTGGCGGTAAGCGCCAGTCTCGGTTACCTGCTCTTCCGGATGCAGACCGGCAACAGCGATGAGATCGAGCAGAGACTCGGTCCGACAATCGCTCGATTCCTCGGCAACGAGGCGCTGCGCGAAGCATGGCTGGGCGTGATTGCAATTGTGATGGTGCTGTCGCTGGTGATCTACATGTGGCGCACCGGTCCAAAGCTGAAGGAACACATGGAGGGCCGCCTCAGTCGCGTGTCAGTGCGAACGGGATGGCTGGCCTTCGCAGGCGTGTTTCTCTTTACCGTCTTGACCATCAGTCGCGAAGGCATGGAAACCGCGCTGATGCTCTTGCAGGTGCGCAGCCCGCGCTTGGTTTGGGGAGCACTACTTGGATTGGCGGCCGCGGCGAGCTTGGCTTGGGCGTGGGGACGCTTCGGTCACTTGATTAACGTGCGGCGCTTTTTTCAGGTCACCGGAATCTTCCTTATACTGTTCATGATTCAGGTCGGCATCTATTCCTTCCATGAATTCTCCGAAGCCGGCATCCTCCCTAACAGCGAAGCAATCCATACCGCCACTGAAAAGTTTTCTCCTGAAGGAGTGTATGGTCAGTGGTTTTCTCTGGTGATGGTCAGCGCGTGTGGGCTGTGGTTGCTCGGGGCCTGGGTCGTTGATCGATGGGCGACTCCCAGACAAACAGAGGTAAGACAACTGAGAGAAGTCTGACGGACATCGATTGCGGCAACAAAAAAAAGGCGACGCGCGTTGCGTCGCCGTTTTTATTTTAAGGTGTTCCAGGCCTTCGATTGTTTAGTTGAAGGGCGAGAACTGCGACGGGCCTCCGGAGGTATTGCAAACGTTCTGCTCATTTCCTGAGAACGTGTTCGAGCGCGTCTGGCCGATGGCTCCGCCAGCCTTGAATGCGAGGATGCCGCATCCCACGAAGTCTGACGGCGTGTAGTTGTTGCCGGAAATGTTGTTGTCGCCGACTTTTCCGTGAGCGCCGGTGCCAAGCTGCACTCCATTCTGTGCCGCGTCGCCCAGTCCCAGGGCCCCTCTTCCGATAACGATATTGTCAGTGACGGTGACAAATGTCCCGGGACCGTTAGCGGTGATGCCGTTCTTCCCGTAATTGTCGACAGTGTTGGAATCAATTACCACACTTGCGTTCTGGTTAGGCCCACCGTTCCCGCTCTGCACGAAAACTCCAATGACGCCCTGACAGTCGGGAATCAACGGCGTAAAGATATTTGCGACGCGCGTGTCTGCAATCAGGCCGGAGGCGGCGCGATAAAAGATGCCCATAAAAGCCGGCGAGCAGCCAAGTAAAGCCCCCGCAAAACTGCCATCCACGCTTAGCTGTTCGATTGTGACTCCGCTCGCTCCGTCGACAAGGACGATGGCGGCAATTGGGCTGCCGGTCTGCAAGCTCGTGCTGTTAGTTACTACGCTCAAAGGTTGAATAATCGTCGAGCCTGACCCCGATCCGATGATGGTCAAGTCTGACGTCGTCACGATCACCTGCTCGTTGTAAGCGCCGGGTGCGATACTGATCGTGTCTCCGGGCAACGAAGCATTCACTGCTGATTGGATTGTCGGATAAGGCGCAGGAACAGTGCGCGTAACTGCCTGTGCGCGAATCGTGCCTAAGGCTAGAACGCTCAGAGCACAGCTTGCCGAGGCAAGTACTTTGTTCAGGTTCATGAGGTGTCCTTTGTCAGGTTATGGGGCAGTACGTGTGCTTTTGCCGCGTTCTTTGCAAGTCCCGATCAACGCGGCGACAGTCTCAAGCTTGCGCAGAGTGTATCCCAACATCAGGCGGAGCGCCACAATTATTTTTGTAGCGGTGAAGCGAAGGAACCTATTCGAATCTGGAGGGAAAAGTCTTCGCCAATTCGCGCTTTAGCAGTTTCCCGGTCGGCCCTTTGGGAATCTCTTTGACGATGCGGATTGTCTTGGGGCATTTGTAGTCAGCAAGTTCAGATTTACAGTGTGCGATTAATTCTCCCGCGGTTGCGCGCATGCCGTCTTTCAACACAATAAACGTTGCGACCTCTTCACCATAGAGTGGATCGGAAACTCCGATCGTCGCCGCCGCAGCGACCGCCGGATGCTTGTAAAGGACTTCGTCAATTTCGCGCGGATAGATGTTTTCGCCGCCGCGTATGATCATGTCTGATTTGCGATCGACGATGTAGAAATAGCCGTCCTTGTCTCGGTAACCGATGTCGCCGGTGTGGAACCAGCCGTTGCGAAATGCTCGTTCAGTCGCTTCGTGATTTTTGAAATAGCCTTTCAAAATGTTCTCGCCGCGCAAGACGATCTCGCCGAGTTCGCCGTCCGGAACTTCCTGGTCGTTGTCATCGACAACTTTCATTTCGTTTCCGATCGGCAAACCGCACGAGCCTGCGCGCCGACCCTCATCAGGTGGATTGAATGTCGATCGACATGTCGATTCGGACAACCCGTAGCCTTCGATCACGGGGCAATTGAAAGTCTCTTCAAACTTCTTCATTACTTCGGCAGGCACCGGCGCGGAACCGCACATCGCAAAGCGAAGCTGATCGGTTTTCAATCCTTGCGGAACGCCGTCGGGATATGCATTCAAAAGCATCGACAACATCGTCGCCACCGATCCAAACGAAGTGATTTGGTAATCCGAAATGACGTTCCAGAATTTCGACGCCGAGAACTTTGGGCTGACCACCGTCGAGCCGCCGGCATAGAGCGCCGACATCGTCGTCACTGAGACGGCGTTCATGTGAAAAAGCGGCATAATTGTCAGCAGCCGATCATTTTCGGTGAAATGAAGCCACTGACTTATCTGGCGAGCATTAGCGATCAGGTTGCCGTGCGCGAGCAGGCAGCCTTTTGGCTTTCCCGTCGTCCCCGAGGTGTAAATGATGATCGCGTCGTCATCCCGACCTACTGTGTCAGAAGCCCGACCGTCAGGGAGGGCCTCTTCCGTGACCTGCCCTCCCTGACGGTCGGGCTTCTGACACGAGAAAGCATCGGTAGCTTGTGCTTCATTATCAAACACGATCACCGATTTCAAATGCGGAAGCTGACTGCGAATTTTCTCAATGACAGGTTGGAATTCTGAATTCACCAAAATCGCTTTTGCTTCAGAGTTGTTCATGACGAACTCGATCTCGTGCTCTTTCAAAAGCGAATTCACCGGCCCGGCGAGCGCACCCAGTTTCCAACACGCGAAGTAGCCGATGATGTATTCAGCGCTGTTGGGCATCAGCAGACTGACCACGTCCCCCTTGCTGATGCCGTGCGAGGTCAGCATCGCCGCCGCGCGTTTAACGGCTGCCTCAAATTGTGAATAAGTGAACTGCCGTCCGTCAGGTTCAGAAAAGAGAAAGACTTTATCGGGCGACTTCCGAACGCGGTCAGTCAGCAGCGCCGCGATGTTCACTGGCTCGTTATCGGGACGCGCGCCGACTTTTGCTGTGCTGTCAATCATGGAGTTCCGATGATATATTAAGCCGCGTTTTCACACATAATTCCGGCTCTTTCTTTCAACTGCCATGGAAACGTATCGCAATTTCATTAACGGAAAATGGGTTGAATCGACGTCTTCGAAAACTGTCAATAACATCAATCCTGCAAACACCGGCGACATTATCGGCACTGTAAAGCAAGCGACGCGCGACGAAGCTCGCGCCGCCGTCGAAGCTGCCGCCGAAGCTTTTCACACATGGCGCCGCACGCCCGCCCCGGCACGCGGAAAGATAGTCGCGAAAGCTGCGCGATTGATGGAAGCAGCGAAAGAAGAGCTCGCGCAGATTCTCACTCACGAAGAGGGCAAGACGATCTCGGAATCGCGCGGCGAGTTGCAGCGATCAATCAACGTGGCCGAGTTCTGCGCCGGCGAATCACGGCGGATGAACGGTGAGACGATCTTTTCCGAGCTGCCATCGAATTTCGTTTACACGATTAAGCAGCCATTGGGCGTCGTCGCTTGTGTCACGCCCTGGAATTTTCCGGTGGCGATTCCCACATGGAAAATTGTTCCGGCTTTGGTGGCGGGCAACACGGTCGTCTTTAAGCCGGCGACGCTCACGCCCGCGACCGCGGTTCGCATCGTGCAGATTTTCGAAGAGGCTGGTATTCCCCCGGGCGTTTTGAACCTCGTGCTGGGTTCGGGTTCGGACGCCGGCGACGAGATTATTAATCACCCAGCCGTCAAAGCCGTTTCCTTCACCGGCTCGAATCCCGTCGGCATCCGCTTGTACGAACAAGTCTCTCGGCGCGGCGCGAAATGCCAGTGCGAAATGGGCGGCAAGAACCCGGTGGTGATTCTCGAAGATTGCGATATGGATCTCGCGGTCGAGAACACGGCACAAGGCGCCTTCGGATCATCAGGCCAGCGTTGCACGGCGACGAGCCGCGCAGTCGTCGTCAATCGGATCGCCGACGAGTTCGTCGAGCGAGTTTCCAAACGCGCGGAGTCAATGCGCATCGGCGACGGCATGGACCCAAATACTGAAATGGGCCCGAGCGTCGACGAGAATCAATTCAAGACGGTGCTTGAATACCTAAACATCGGCCGCGAAGACGGCGCGACGCTTATTTGCGGCGGCGAGCGCGCTACTGGCAACGGTCTCGACAAGGGTTACTTCGTCAAACCGACCGTTTTCGATCACGTCACTCCGGATATGCGCATTGCGCGCGAAGAGATCTTCGGGCCTGTGCTTTCAGTGATGCGCGTCAAAGACTTTGACGAAGCGATGCAGGTCGCGAACGATACTGAGTTTGGCTTGTCTTCTTCGATTTTCACAAACGACGCAACCGCAATCTTCCGCTTTGTCGACGAGATTGAGACCGGAATGACGCACATCAACTCGCCGACGACCGGCGGCGAAGCGCACATTCCCTTCGGCGGAATCAAAGGGACGGGCATCGGCGACCGCGAACAAGGCTCGACCGCTCTGGACTTTTACACCGAATTGAAAGTAGTTTACGTGGACTACACGGGACGAAAACGCGAGGGGAACCTGTACTGACCGAATGAACGCTGAGCAACTCTTCGCTTTGTTCAAATACTTCCTGCAGGAATTGCCGTCATTGCTGGCATTCGTCGCTTGCATTGTGTTCGCCGTCACGCGTTGGAAACGGTATCCCAGAGTCGCCGCAGTCGTCACGATTGCTCTCGTATTCCTGCTTCTTCATGAGATTGTCTTTTCGTTCGTTTACTTTTTCGTTCCCTCGTATTTCATTCGCACCGCAGAGTCGCGAGACATTCAAACCGTTATTCGCAATGTCTATTTAGTAATTGGGTTGATCTCCAACACGATTGCGGCCATCGGAATGATTCTATTCTTAGCGGGCATTTTTATGCGGCGGAAACCAGGCACCGCTATCTAATCAAAGATGCGAGACGGATTCATTGCCTACTTTCTGGTGATGTTGCTGCGGCGGCTGCCGATGATTTTGCTGGCGCTCGGCGCGATCATCTTCGCGATCGTGCGTTGGAGAGCAAATTCACGTGCGTCCTTGATCACGATAATCGCGTTCCTCATCTATCTGATCGACATGATCGTTTTCACGATCTTTCTTTATTGGTATCCGCAGCTAACTGAGTCATGGCGCTTATCGCCGTCTGCGAGGGAGTGGGTGGACGGCATCATCTTTTTCATGGAAGATTTTGTGACCGCCGCCATCATTATTCTGCTGACCGCTGCCGCATTCATCGGGCGCACGCAACGTTCCGCGCCGACATCTGAGACATCATGAGCACACCTGAGCCGCAAACTACTTCGTCCGAAACGATTCGCAAACATAAAGAGTTTCTCTTTCCCGCCGTCGCGACTTATTACCAGGAACCGCTCGCGCTGGTGAAAGGCGAAGGCGCGCATGTCTGGGACGACAAGGGCGACAAGTATCTGGACTGCTTCGGCGGCGTGCTGACCGTGAGTGTCGGTCACGCGAATCCGCGCGTGAACGAAGCGATCATCAACCAGGTCAAAACCATCTCGCACACTTCGACACTCTACTGCAACAAACCTCAATCTGATTTGGCTGAGAAGCTCGCGCAAATCACTCCGGGCCGTTTGAAGAAATCATTCTTCACCAACAGCGGCACAGAAGCCGATGACACGGCCGTGCACGCCGCGAAGCTCGCAACCGGTCGTCACGAGATTGTCGTTCTGCGTCATGCTTACAGTGGTCGATCGGCAACCTCGCTTTCCGCAATGGGTCATGCGACCTGGCGGCCGCTCCCGCCGCAGGTGGGCGGCTTTGTTCATGCGCGCGCGCCTTATTGCTATCGCTGTCCATTCAAACTCACTTATCCGGAATGCGGGCTGGCGTGCGCGAACGACATTGAAGAATTGATCATGACGACGACGACCGGCGAGATTGCCGCGTTCATGGCGGAACCGATTCTGGGTGTGGGTGGATTCATCGTTCCGCCGCCCGGCTACTTTGAACGCGCGGTCGAAATCACGCGCAAGCATGGCGGCCTTTTCATCGCTGATGAAGTGCAGACGGCTTGGGGTCGCACTGGCGAGAAATGGTTCGGCATCGAAAATTGGAATGTCGAGCCGGATATCATTACTTCCGCGAAGGGCCTCGGCAACGGCGTTCCTGTAGGAATCACGGTCGCAACGCCGGAAGTCGCGGACAAATTCCCGGGGCTGACGTTTTCAACATTTGGCGGCAATCCGGTTTCCTGCGCAGCCGCTTTAGCGGTCATCAAAGAGATCGAGGACAACGACCTGAAAAAGAATTCCGCTGTTGTCGGTGGCTACTTCCGCGAGAAGCTCGACGGATTGAAGGACAAATACGCGGTCATCGGCGATGTGCGCGGCATGGGTCTGATGCAGGCGCTGGAACTGGTGAAGGATCGCGAAACGAAAGAACCTGATCCGCAAACGGTGCTGAAAGTCTTCGAAGAGACGAAGAAGCGTCGCGTGCTGGTCGGCAAAGGCGGGCTCTACGGTAACGTCATCCGCACGGGCATGATGCTGAATTCCACCAAGGACCACGTCGACGAATTAATCGAAGCGCTGGACGCGAGCTTTGCTGCTATCTGAGATTCTGTGAAGCCGCGCAAACTTCCCTTCCTGATCATTCACGTTCTGCTGCCAATCTGTGCCGGCGGATTCATTTACCTTTGCTGGCGCAATCCGAATCTGTTGATGTTCGATTGGCTGCGGGCTCTCGGCTTCGAACCAGCAGTCGCGGCCATGCGCAGTGCTGTAGGGGTCGCTCCTAACTCGCCTCGGTGGTTTTTCACCTCGTTACCGGACGGATTGTGGGTCTACGCGCTCACGGCGCTGATGGCTTTGGTTTGGCGCGGAGCGGATCTCTCGCCGCTGAAAATCTTCTGGTTGTCGACTGGGTTCTTACTTGGCGCCGGCAGCGAACTCGGGCAGATGATACACATCGTCCCGGGCTCGTTTGATCCAATTGACTTGCTGGTGTGTCTCATCGCGGCGGCGGTGGCGCTGGTACTCACTTCCTCGAAAATGAAATTTGTCAGATTGAATTCGCAGGAGTCTAAATGAACCATTTCAGAAATCATCTTTTTTCAATCGCCGGTGTCGGAATATTTTTGCTGTTGGCGATGGCTACCGCGCCATCGAACAACAACAACAATTCGAACAATCGTCCGAGCCCGCCCGCGAACACAACGATGTTCACCAACAGCAGCACCGGTCTGACCGGAGACCTGGCGGAAAACTATGTCGATTTCACCATCAGTTATCCAAATACCTGGAAGCTCGATCCGGCTGCCGGTCGTGGTAGCTCGCCGAATTTCATGAAGGTGCAAAGCTTGTCGTCTGATGGAATCACGATTGAACAGTTGGCCGTCGGTTACTTCTCAGGTCAACGCATTCTGATGGCGAACCTGGCGCGAAAATTGAGCGACCAATTCGAGGGTCAGTTTCCCGATTACCAGAAGATTACCGAAGGCACAACGCAGGTTGGTCCGTACGACGGCTACGAGTTCCGATTCACCGCGACCACGAAGACAACCGCCGGAGCGCCGCTGGACATTTACGGGCGCGCGATTCTGTTGCCGGGCGACGCGAACCGAAAAGGCGCGACGTTGTTGATGATGGCCACGTCAGAAAGCAAGGACGTCAAGAGCATTTCAGACGTCGGCGAGAAGGGCGAGTTGCCGATCCTGCTCAATTCGTTCAGGTTTGGAAAAGATTAGTGCAAAGGTTTAGACCGGCACGATTCACGGAAACCAAAGTCTCCCGATTTCCGTAGTATCTCTGTTAGTTTCTCGGAATATCAATCACCACAGAAAGAGGCAATCAATGAAGTCAAGTAAGTTACGGAGCACCTTGCTCGCGCTCGCGGCCGCACTTGTATTTGGCGGCGCGGTTTCTCAATCAAGAGTCTCGGCACAGCCGAAAGCCGGTCTGCCGCCACTCATCGATCGCGACTTATTTTTCGGCGATCCGGAAATCTCCGGTGCGCAGATTTCGCCCGACGGCAAATTCATTGCGTTCGTAAAGCCGTACAAAGGCACGCGGAATGTTTGGGTCAAGCGCACCGAAGAACCTTTCGATAAGGCAAAGGCGGTCACTGCCGACAAACGCCCCATTCCGGGCTACTTCTGGAGCCGCGACGGAAAGTACATTCTGTTCGTGCAGGACAAAGCGGGTGACGAGAACTATCTGGTCTACGCAGTGAATCCGAATGATGCTCCAGCGGCCGGCCAGGACGTGCCCGCGGCACGCAATCTCACGGACGTGAAAGGCGTGCGCGCGGAGATCTTCGCAGTGCCGAGGACCGATCCCGATGCGCTTTACATCGGCCTCAACGATCGCGACAAAGCCTGGCATGACCTCTACAAGGTGAAAATTTCTACCGGCGAGCGAACGCTTGTGAGGCAAAACACGGAACGTATCGTTAGCTGGACGTTCGACCTGAAGGATCAACTGCGACTGGCAACGCGCGTAGCCGACAACGGCGACACGGAAATTCTGCGGGTGGACGACAAGGGCTTCAGCAAGGTTTATTCGTGCAACGTGTTCGAGTCGTGCGGCCCAGTTCAATATCATAAAGACGGACAGCGCGTTTACTTCACGACCAACAAAGGCGATGCAATCGATCTGGCACGTCTCGAACTCTTCGATCCGGCAACCGGCAAAGAAGAAGTCGTTGAATCCGATCCGATGAATCGCGTCGATTTTGGCGGAGCGTTCTTTTCCGAAGTTACGGATGAGTTGGTTGTGACTACCTATGACGACGACCGCGAACGGCGCTATTGGAAAGATAAATCTTTCGAAGCGGATTACAAGCTGCTGGAAAAGCAACTCCCGGGCAAAGAAATTGGTCTGGGCTCTTCGACGAAAGATGAACGGCTCTGGCTCATTTCCGCGAGCAGCGACACCGAACCCGGCGAGCGCTATCTGTTCGATCGGCAGACGAAGAAACTCACCATGCAGTATCGCATTCGCGAAAAGCTGAATCGCGATAACCTCGCGCCCATGAAAGCGGTTCGTTACAAGAGTTCCGACGGACTCGAGATTCCCGCCTATCTCACGTTGCCGAAGGGCGTCACGCCAAGGAACCTGCCGCTGATCGTCTTCCCGCACGGCGGTCCATGGGGACGCGATACCTGGGGCTATGACACCTTCGCCCAGTTCTGGGCCAACCGCGGTTATGCGGTGCTGCAACCGAACTTCCGCGGCTCAACCGGTTACGGAAAAAAGTTTCTCGATGCCGGCAACCGGCAATGGGGCGACAAGATGCAGGACGACATCACCTGGGGCGTGAAGTATCTGGTCGCGCAGGGCATCGCTGACGAGAAGAAAGTCGGCATCATGGGCGGATCGTACGGTGGCTACGCGACGCTGGCCGGCGTGACCTTTACTCCTGATGTGTACGCGGCTGCGGTTGATTACGTCGGACCGTCGAATCTTCTGACGCTGTTGGAATCGATTCCGCCCTATTGGGAAGCGTTCCGGCAAGTTTTCTACAAACGCATGGGCGATCCTGCGACGCCGGAAGGAAAGGCACAGCTCGAGCGCCAGTCGCCTTTGAATTCTGCCACCAAGATCAAGACGCCGCTCCTCGTCGTGCAGGGACAGAACGATCCCCGCGTCAACAAACGTGAAGCGGATCAGATCGTCATTGCCTTGCGCGATCGTGGTTTTCCGGTCGAATACATCAATGCGCCTGACGAAGGTCACGGATTTGCGCGGCCGGAAAACAATCTGGCGATGTTCGCTGCGGCTGAAAAGTTCATGGCGAAGTTTCTTGGCGGCCGTTTCCAGGAAGACATGAAACCCGAAGTCGCCGGGCGCTTGAAAGAAATCACGGTCGATGTGAAAACTGTTACGCTGCCCAAGACAGTTGAAGCGGCCGCGGGAGTTCCGAAACCGGCTGGGGATCTCAAGCCGGGAGTATCGAACTACAAGGCCTCGATTGCTCTGGGCGCCCAATCAATTCCGTTGACCGTGAAGACTGAAATCAAAGACGCCGGCGACACATGGCAAGTCACTGAAACCGCCGATACGCCTCAGGGCCAAATTGTTGATGTGTCCACAATCCAAAAGGGCACGTTAATCTTGAAACACCGTTCAGCACAGCAGGGACCGATGACAATCGAATTGGACTTTAAGGACAACAAAGTCAGCGGCACCATGAGCATGAACGGACAGGCAACTCCAGTCATGGTTGATGTCGGCGGCATCATCTTTGCGGACGGGGCGGGTGCATTTGATGTCCTGGCGATGTTGCCGCTGACGACGAATTACTCTCTGTCGTTTCTCAACTTCGATACACAGAAGCAGAAGGCGGAGACGAAACAAATGAAAGTCGTGGCGGCCGAAAGCGTCACGGTACCGGCCGGCACATTCGACGCGTACAAGCTGGAAATCGTCTCGGCGGACAATGACGCCGACAAGCAGACCGTCTGGATCGCCAAAGACTCACGCAAAGTGGTGAAGATCACCGCCACTCTGCCCAGTTTGGGCGGCGCTTTGTTGACGTCAGAATTGACGCAGTAGAGGCGCGTTACCCATGGCAGAGCCGTCCGAAGTGGCGGCTCTGCCGCCTGATGTGCGGAAAGGCTCTGCCTTTCCGCCCAAAGCTAACTTGAATATTTGAGGCTCCGCCTCATGCAGACGATTTCAAGAGACACTCCCGCACTCTATCTGACCTCAGTAGCCAAAGACCGTTTGCCGATATTCCGAACGGATACAATCAAACTAACAGCCTGTGGGGCCCTCGACGAGGCGCGAACTTCGGGCGGCTTCTCAATCTACGCGTATGTAATTATGCCTGACCATCTCCACGCCATCACTGATTCAACCCTAAAACCTTCCAAGACCCTTCAATACATCAACGGTATCATCAGCCGTCGAGTCATTGACCATCTGAAAGAGCGCGGCCATAATGCGTCCCTTCACAAGCTGCGGCGCGAGAGCGGAACGCGCGGACACAGGTATTCGCTGTGGGAACATCACAGCAACGTGCTGCCGATTTTCAGCGAAGATATGCTGATGCAGAAAGTGAACTACATTCATCAGAACCCCGTCAGAGCTGAATTGGTTGAGCGTGCTGAAGATTATCGTTGGTCGAGTGTTCGCATTTGGAAGCGTTGCTCGCTTGAAGTTGAACCATTGTTAGTTGATCTTCATCGGATTGCTTGGAGACAACGCTGAATCCGCGTGCGGCTCTGCCGCTTGATGTGCGGAAAGGCTCTGCCTTTCCGATTCTGAGTGTTTGATTATTTTCCGCAGCGGCGAGGCGCAGCCTCGTCGCTGCGGAAGAAAAACAGTGAGGCACGTTTCGGAAAGCCGGAGGCTTTCCGCACATCAAGCGGCAGAGCCGCAAGCCGCAGTCGAATTAGGTTATGAAAGTATTTATCAGTTGGTCAGGTGAAAGAAGCAAAGCGTTCAGAGGTCTTTTGCCCGCCGATCCAAGCAAGAGCCAACTCAAAGCTCTAGATGCTCTGCTCTCTCAGCTCCGACATGAAGCCGCTAACAAAATGTATCGGGTTCTCCTGCTCGAGGAAAAAGAGGCGCTTTCTCAAGAAGAACAGAACACTCATACCGGGCAAGGCGAGGAGGGAGACGATTCATGAAAACTCTAATCCGTAACGGTCAAGTCATCACCGCCACCGACAATTACAAAGCCGACATCTTCATCGACGGCGAAACCGTCACGACGATCGGCGCGAAGCTCGACATGGAAGCTGACGTGACGATCGATGCCAGCGGCAAACTGGTCATTCCTGGTGGCATCGATCCGCACACGCACATGGAGCTGCCGTTTGGCGGCACCACCGCGGCGGATGATTTTCGCACCGGCACCATCGCCGCCGCCCACGGCGGCACAACGACGATCATCGATTTCGCGGTGCAGTACAAAGGCGAATCACTTATCGAGGGCGTTGATAACTGGCACAAAAAAGCCGAAGGCAAGTGCGCCATCGACTACGGCTTTCATCTGATCACGACTGAACTCGAAGACCGTCAGATCGAAGAAATGTACACGGTGATGGACGAGGGCGTGACCAGCTTCAAAATGTTCATGGCCTATCCCGGCGTGTTTCTGGTCGACGACGCGACCATCTTCCGCGCCATGTCGGCGGCAGGATCGCGCGGCGGTTTGATTTGCATGCACGCCGAAAACGGCATCGTCATCAACGAGATCATCAAACGCGCGCTCGAGAAAGGCCATACCGCTCCCAAGTATCACGCGCTCACACGGCCCACCGTCGCCGAAGCCGAAGGCGTGCATCGCGCAATCGCGATTGCGGAAATGGCCGAGTCGCCCGTTTACATTGTTCATCTCAGTTGCGCTGATGCGTTGAATCAAGTCCGTCAGGCGCGCGACCGTGGCATTCCTGCCTTCGCGGAAACTTGTCCGCAGTATCTTTTCCTTTCGATTGACGACTACGGCGAAGACTTCAACGGCGCGAAGTACGTGATGACGCCGCCGCTGCGCGAGAAAGCGAATCAGGCCGAACTTTGGAAAGGCTTGAAGATGGACGACCTGCAAATCATCTCGACCGACCATTGCCCGTTCTGCATGAAGGAGCAGAAAGAACTTGGCAAGGATGACTTCACCAAAATTCCCAACGGCGCGCCCGGCGTCGAGCATCGCGTTTCGCTGATTTACAACGGCGTCATCGAGAATCGCATCTCGCTAAATCGCTTTGTTGAGCTGACTTCAACCTCCGCCGCCAAGATGTTTGGCCTGTTTCCCAAGAAAGGCACGATCGCGGTGGGCTCGGATGCAGACGTCGTCATATTTGATCCGAACAAGGATCAGACAATCAGCGTCAAGACTCATCACATGAACGTCGACTACAGCGCCTACGAAGGCAAGAAGATCAAAGGCATGGTTGAGACTGTCCTCTCGCGCGGCTCAGTCGTGATCGATAAAGGTGAGTTCAAAGGCAAGGCCGGCAATGGACAATTTTTGAAACGCGGCGAGTGCGTCGCCATCTAATCCCGACGTTTAGTTCAGCGGCAGAACCTCATCACGATGGACGAAGCGCAGGCGCCCCACAACATTCGCAGGAAGTGCGCAGAATGCGGGCTGGTCAACGCCGGCTCAGACGTCGTCTGTCGCCGTTGCGGAGCGCCGCTTGACGAACCTGAAATTGAAGTAAGCGCGGATTTCGCCGAGCCTCAAGACGGCACGGTTAAGAAGACGCGCACTCTTTGGAAAAGGCTGGTGTGGGTAGTCGGCGCGACGCTGACGATCCTTGTCATCTGGTATTTATCGCTTCTCTTCACATCGGATGGTCTTCAGCAAAACCAGCGTGACCAGGTGCACGCGGCCATTGCTGTCCTGGACCAGAAGGGATTTACTCGCGAGGCGTTCGTCCTGAGATACCTGGCCACGTTTCGCACGTCTGACAATTGGTTGAACGCGTATGTCGGGCATCGCGATGCTTACGCCGCGACGAATTTTCCTTTCGAGGTCGTGACACTGTACCCCGAATTCTTTAGCTTGCCGGCTGACGATACGGAGCGCGGTGCGGTGCTGCTGCACGAGGCACGGCATCTGTGCGGTGACGGCGAAGATGCGGCGCTTCAGATTACCTGGAAGAGCAAGCGGCAGTTGGGCTGGACGTTTGAGAAGTACAGCCACACCCGCGTGTGGGATGCGACCGAAGATCTGACTCGTCAAAGATTTCCGTACATGTTTCAATGCGGAGCCAATGAACAGACAGACTGTTTCTGATCCGGAGAATTTGCGCTGGACAAGCCAAATCACGAACGGCAAACTGTCGAAGACGAAAACTTACTGAGATGAAATGATAGGAAGTCTCTTAATCATCGCGTGCATCGCGACCTCGGGTCTATCAGTACACGCGCAAGACCGCACGCCGCCAAAGCCACCGGCTAAACATACGGTCGTGACTGCCGCGCAGGTTAACGGCGTCTATCGCTTTGATCGAAGCGAGTTCCGAATCCTGGCGCTGGGCCATAACAAATTGAGGGTCCAATTCGACGGTGCGTATCTCACGATGGCGAAGAGCGTGAACACGGGCTACGCCAGTGGTGAAGCGACCATTGACGGCAACGTCGCCACTCTCGATTTGCCTGAATTCGGGCCGTGCAAGATAAACATGGTGTTCCTGCGTAACGGAAAGATGAAGGTCACGCAGGAAGGTTCCGACGCGGATTGCGGATTCGGACATAACGTGTACGCGACCGGAACCTATCGAAAGATTCGCGGCGGGAAGCCAAAGTTTGAGTCGCCACCGTAGAGTCAGTACCACTCGCGTCAGCGAGTGGCGCATGCCGCTAACTGGGATTTCCGCGTTGAGTACTTAACCCGTCCGCTAACGCGGATGGTACTGACCTCAATCACGTCCGGGCCGCCCTCCGGACAAAACACTTGTCGCCTCACGCGTGTTTCCCTTACTATGACCGCCTTGCTGTTGCCTTCAAATCAGTCTTGCAGAGGTTAATCTCCGATGCTTGCAGTTGTTCTGACCTGTTTTGCGCTTTTGTTTCTCGGACAGGATCCTGACGGGCAGGGACGCCGGCCACCGGCGCAACAACCCACCGCGTCGCCAACTTCGTCACCTTCGGCATCGCCCGCCGCCGCGAGTTCTCCACAGCGTGGGCCACAGGAACGTCCTTCGCCGTCGCCGGAAGAGGCACCGGTCATCACCAAACACGAAATTCGAGCGGGTGGCAGAGTGCTTCGTTACACGGCGACCACCGGAATGATGCCGATCAAGAATCGCGACGGCGAAACCGAAGCGCGCATGTTTTTTATGGCGTACACACTGGACGACGGCGGCA
Source organism: Pyrinomonadaceae bacterium (assembly GCA_036505595.1). GTDB lineage: Bacteria > Acidobacteriota > Blastocatellia > Pyrinomonadales > Pyrinomonadaceae > UBA11740. Next base: position 699 of record DASXTE010000097.1, on the reverse strand, counting down.
ATAGCGCGCGGCGGCCGCTCACGTTTTCGTTCAACGGCGGCCCGGGTTCGGCGTCTGTTTGGTTGCATCTGGGCGCGATCGGCCCCAAGCGAGTACGGATGAACGCAGACGGAACAATGCCGGCTCCGCCCTACGAATTGATCGATAACGAGTACACCTGGCTGACACAGTCAGATCTCGTATTCATCGATCCGGTTGGAACGGGCTACAGCCGCGCCGTGCGGCCGGAACTTGCGTCGAAATTCTTCGGTTTGCAAGGCGACATCGAATCAGTCGGTGAATTCATCCGGCTGTACCTGACACGCTACGAGCGCTGGACGTCGCCATTGTTTCTCGCAGGCGAAAGTTACGGGACGACGCGCGCGTCCGCTTTATCCGGATACTTGATCGATCGCGGCATTGCCTTTAACGGCATCATGTTGATCTCGACGATCATGAACTTCGAGACGACGAACTTCGCGCCTGGAAACGACATTCCTTACGTTCTGTTTCTTCCGTCGTATGCGGCGACGGCCTGGTATCACCGAAAGTTGCCACCCGACCTGCAATCGAAGTCTGTCGCTGAAGTCGCGGCCGAAGCCGAATCCTGGGCCAGCAATGAATACACGCTTGCGCTCGAGAAAGGTGACAAGCTGAACGCTTCGGAACGTCAGGACACGATCGCGAAGCTCTCGCGGCTAACCGGCCTGTCGCCGCAGT
>DASXTE010000096.1:0-15210 GCA_036505595.1 Pyrinomonadaceae bacterium | reverse complement strand
TACCAATCGCGCGAACTTCGGCAATAACTTTACTGGAGATGTGCGCGCAGCAACTTTCGCAACGCCGAACGGCTTTATCACGCCAGCCGGCGTAATTGTGCCGCACTCCTTCTCAGGAGAGATTGGCGTCAAGTTCGCCTTTTGATGTACAGTTCGTTGCGGTAAGCTTAGGGCGGTGGAGAAATTCGCCGCCCTTTGCATTTCGGAGACAAATGAAATGAAGCGTTATGAGTCGATAATTGCGACCGTGGTTATTCTCCTCGTTTGCGTTTCATCATTGCCCGCGCAGTCGTCCAAGACATCTCCGGTTACTATCGTGTTCGCTAAACTCCTGACTTCACTCGATTCGAAAACCTCAGCGATCGGGGACGAGGTGTCGTTCACGACGATTAACGACATCACCGTTGACGGAACGATTGTAATCCCACAGGGCTCGAAACTAATTGGCCACGTAGCGGGAGTTATTAGCAGAGGCAAAGAGGAACCAAAATCAGTCATTGCCATCGCGATCGACAAGGCCATATCAAAGGGAGCTGACGTCCCACTCCAGGCCATCATCGCGGCAATCGCGGCTCCCTCAAAAGCACTCTCCGATGATCCTACTTACACCATGATGCATTCGAACGAACCAAAAATGGCGGGTTCAGGAGTGACCGGCGTGACTACTTCAGGAAGTTTGCCTGCCAGTAGCAAGGCTACTTCGACGGCGACAGTCGCGACCGCCCAGATAAAGGGCTCGCCAGAGGAACCCGTGCTCTTGAATGAAGACTCTCAAGGCGCGATCGGTTATGAAGACGTGGCGATCTCCTGGCACCTGACAATTCCGCCACCACTGACAATTTTCGCGACCAGAGGTAAGAGACTGAAACTGGAGGCGGGCAGCCAGGTTTTGCTGCGCGTGATGACGCCAAAAATTTCCAACTAGACCGGTCGACTCATTTTGTGCCCCTCGTTGTCACTCCTTCGGAAGCTTGTAGCCGCTTACGTGTTAGTGCTGCTGACTGGGATATTGGTCGCGGACTCACTCGCACAAACACCGTCGCTTCGAATTGCGGTTCTTGATTTTGGTAAGACTGCGACCGGCCGCGCCGCCGTCGAAGCAATCTCACGACAAATCTCGAATAATGCGAATGTCGCTTTTGTCGATCGTGACCAGGCAAGGGCTGCCGCTGCCGGCATCAGCTACGCGGGTTCGCTAAATCTTTCGTTAGCAGAAGCGCGCGACCTGGGCGCGGCGATTGGCTGTGACTTCTTTTTTGCCGGCGATGCTGACACGGTGCGCCGATCGCCCTCGAGCGGTCTCGCATACTTCGATTCGTACGCTTCTGTTTTCATCGTCAGCGCGCGCACCGGCCGATTGATTCTGTGGGAGAGGTCCGCCGGCAGGCGTCCCTCTGCGCACGATGCCGAGAAAGAATTGATTCAGGAGTTAACGGCCGCGCAAGCGGTGAACCGTTACACCGCTGCTATGTTCCGCGCGATCGGAGACGAAAGGGCCGAGCGCGCGCACGCCGTTGAGCAAGGCATACCGGTAATCGAAGCGATGTCGGACGAGATGTACGAAGCGGACAATGGGACGTGGCCGCCGCGACCGTTTCGTAGACTAAAGCCTACTTATCCGGAAGCTGCCGCCCAGGCGCAGGTTGAAGCGGTCGTAGACGCGCTCGTGGATGTTGATGAAAAAGGCGAAGTGGGGCGCGTCGAGATCGCTCGCTGGGCCGGCTACGGATTAGATGAATCGGTACTCGCTACAGTCAGGCAACTGCATTTCTTTCCCGCTATGCGTAATGGCCGCGCGATCCCGATGCGCGTGCTACTGCGCTACAACTTTCGCAAGCCTACACCTCCTTAGTCGAGCACGCCGCTCAACGTGTTATCATCGCTCTTCAACGCAGCAGCGAATCATCAATGCTTTATTTATCGCAGGTCTTAGGTCGACCGATTGTCGATCTCGAAGGTGAGCGTGTCGCCACGCTCAAGGATGTAATTGTTCGTCTGGGCGAGGGCGATCATCCGCCGGTGGCGGGGTTTGTCGCGCGTTATCGGCGTCGTGACTTTTTCCTGTCGCGTTGGCGTATTTCGGATTTTGACGTGCAGGGCGTGCGCTTGAATTCAGACATTCTCGATCTGCGACCATTCACCCGGCGTGATGGCGAAGTTTTGCTGGCGCGCGACGTACTCGACAAGCAACTGATCGACGTCGATGGCAAACGTGTTGTCCGCGTGAACGACGTGCAGATAATCGAGGCCGTCAACGAATGGCGCGTCACCGGCGCCGACGTGAGCCTCGCCGGACTGTGGCGGCGGCTGGCGCCGGCGTTCATGCGCCGCGGACGGCCGGTCGAGGTCATCGATTGGGCCGACGTCGGCTATCTCGCCACCGACGCGGCCACTGTCCAACTGAAATCGTCACGGGGCAAACTCGCCCGACTGCATCCGGTGGAAATCGCGCGACTCGCGGAAGCGTTCTCGTATCAACAAGGGGCCGAAATTGTCGAGTCGCTTGATGACGAAACTGCCGCCGAAACGCTCGAAGAAATGGCCGCCGCACGACAGGCACAGATCCTCGGCGACATGGATGAAGAGCGCGCCGCGGACATCCTTGAACACATGTCGCCGGATGAAGCTGCCGATGTGCTGGGCGATCTTCCGGAGGAGAAAGCCGAGGACTTGCTCAATCGCATGGAGGATGACGAGCAGTCAGAGGTCGCGGAGCTGCTGTCGTACGAGGACGACACCGCCGGGGGCTTGATGACGACAGAGTTCGTCACCCTGCCGCGCGACTTGACGGTCGGCGAAGCCCTGGCGCGTCTTCGCGAAATGGCCGAAACGCCGAACATGATTTATTACTTGTACGTCGTCGAGACGGAAGCGTCCTGGAAACTTGTCGGCGTCATCGCGCTGCGCAGCTTGATTCTTTCGGACCCTTCGGTGCCGCTCGCACAGGCGATGCGGACGGAGTTGCAAGTTGCGCATCCAGACGATAACGCTGGCGATGTCGCACAAAAGATTGCCGAGTACAACCTGCTCGCTCTACCGGTCGTTGATGAAGTTGGTGATATTTTGGGAATCGTCACCGTAGATGACGCCATTGAGATTCTGTTGCCGAAAGACTGGCGGCAGCGTTTGCCGAGACTGTTGGCCTGAGTCAGAACCGCCTGTGGTAGCGGGCGGTTGATCTTTCGCATCCACTCTACCAGCAGCAAATCGAAAATGTCAGAGGACCCTCCGAGTGTCAGAACCGCGCAGCAATGTCGGAACGGCTGGACGCCGCATCCTGCGACGTGGCGCTCAGGGTGTGCGCCGCACTGTCGCGCGACGACCGCGCGTTTTTCTCTATCTCTCAATCCTCGGGCCCGGCGTCATCACCGCTAACGCCGGCAACGACGCAGGCGGCATCGCCACGTTTTCTTCGGTCGGCGCCGAACACGGATACAAACTTCTCTGGCTTCTGATTCCGCTGATTATCAGTCTGGGAATCGTGCAGGAGATGTGCGCCCGCATGGGCGCGGTGACCGGCAAGGGTCTCGCGGATTTGATCCGCGAACGCTTTGGTGTGCGCTGGACGGCGCTGGTCATGTTGGCCCTGCTGATCGCGAACGGCGGTGTCACGGTTTCTGAGTTTGTCGGCATTGCCGCGGCGATGGAGCTGTTCGGCATAGCCCGCTACATCTCAGTTCCCATCGCAGCCTTCGCAATTTGGTGGCTGGTCGTCAAAGGCAGTTATCAAAGAGTCGAGCGGGTGTTTCTCGTGATGTCGCTCGTGTTTCTTGGCTACGTGGTCTCGGCGTTTCTTGCGCACCCTGCCTGGGGAACGGTCGCGCGGGAAATGGTTCATCCATCGTTCGAGTTTTCGCCCTTGTATCTTTTTACCTTCGTCGCGATTATCGGCACGACTATTTCGCCTTACATGCAGGTGTTCATCCAATCATCAGTGGTCGAAAAGGGCGTGCGGCCGGAAAACTATTACTTAACGAGGGTGGATGTTTGGGTCGGGACAATCTTCGCAATCGCAATCGTCTTCTTTATAGTCATTTCGACTGCCGCAACCTTGAACGTTCGCGGCGAACACGTCGATTCAGCTGCGCAAGCAGCACGCGCTCTGGGACCATTGGCCGGCGTTTACGCGCAACTTCTGTTCGGTGTCGGGTTGTTTGGCGCTTCGATGGTGGCCGCGGGAGTGGTACCGCTGGCGACCGCTTATTCAATCAGCGAGGCCTTTGGTTTCGAGAAAGGGGTCTCAAACACCTTTCGCGAGGCCCCGACGTTTCTTGGCATTTTCACTTTTCTGGTGGCGCTCGGCGCCTTATTCGCAATGATGCCGGGGCTGCCGATTATTCGAGTGTTGCTGGTCACCCAGGTCATTAACGGTGTCATACTGCCCGTAATTCTGATCGCCGTACTTCGTCTGGTGAACAATCGCGAGCTGATGGGCCGTTACGTCAATGGCCCGCTTTACAACATCGCCGCCTGGACAACCGCGGTGCTCGTCTCGGCGTCGTCGCTTCTCCTGATTGGCGTCACGATCTTCAGATAGCCACGCACGCGAACACATCAAACTTCCTGCTCGCCAACGTCGGGATTTGATGATAAAAGTACACTCGCTTCATCGCAGTCTCATTCGGTTTTGAGAGCTTCGCGTGACGGTCACTTCGCGACAAAAGAGCAACATCCTTCTCTATCTCGTCGGCACCGTAGTGGTTGGCGTGGCAACTTTTCTGTTTCTTAGGTTCTTTGGAAATCAAGCCGGCGTCCACTACTTCGAAGGCCTGTGGAGAATTCCCTGGCTGGTGCTTCTGACACTGCTGGCATACACCAGCATCCGCGTTCTTAACGCCCTACTGTTTGATTTTGCGTTTCGCGTCCGACGAGGCTATGAGGCGCCAACTCTCGTGCGCAACATCTTCACTTTGGTTGCGTTGGCAATTTTCTTCGTACTGATCTTCAATCGGGTCTACCAGGAAGTTAACCTCGGCGCGCTCTTCACCACCTCTGCCATCTTCGGCGTCATCATCGGTCTCGCCCTTCAGGATACGCTGGGAAATTTCTTCTCCGGCATTTCACTGCATGCGGATCGACCGTTTCAGGTCGGCGACGTGATCGTCGTTGGCCCACAGAAACATACGGGCGTAGTTGAAGGAATCACCTGGCGGGCGGTAAAGATCAGGACTTTTCAGAATCACATAGTGTTGGTCAGCAACAGCATGGCCGCAAAGGAGGCCATCGAAGTATGCCCGCGAGAGAATGTGAACGCGCGGCTGGTTTTCTTCAGCACGCTATATTCAGATTCACCAGCCAAAACAATTCACGTCGTGCGAGAGGCCATCCGCGAAGCCGATAATGTCTCGCAGAAGATAACGCCAATTGTGCGGATTCAAAGCCTTGGCGACTCTTCCATTGAATGGGAGGTCAAATACTGGCTTCAAGACTATGCCAAATACAACGACACCGACGCGCTGGTCCGCCAGTTGATTTGGTACGCGCTGCGCCGTGCGAATATCACGTTCGCATTTCCCACCCGCACACTGCACCTGGAACGAAAGACGCCGGAATCCCTGGTTACTGGTCCGCAGAAGGAGATCATCGAACGCCTTTCGGCGGTCGACATTTTCGCCCCGCTTTCGGTCGAAGAAACCGAGAAGCTTGCGACCGGCGCTGTCAGGCATATCTTCGCTCCCGGCGAACTAGTCATTCGTGCCGGCGATCAGGGCTCGTCTATGTTTGTTGTTCATAACGGTCGCGTGCAGGTTCAAGTCACCGACGGCGGCAAGCCTCGCGCCGTTGCCGTTCTGAGCGAAGGCGCTTTTTTCGGCGAGATGGCGCTCTTCACCGGCGAGCCGAGGACCGCCAACGTGGTGGCGCTCGAAGAAACCGAAGTGCTCGAGATTGGACATGCGGCCATGAAGCATCTCTTCGACACCAACCCGGATTTGGCCGAGGCCATAAGCTGGACCATCGCCGAACGCCGCGCCGGGCTCCAAGCCTCCTCGCAACAGCCCGTCAAGGCTGCGGAAGTCGAATCCGCCGGCCTCCTTTCCTCAATCAAACGCTTCTTCGGCTTAGGTTAAGCAGCGGCAAACCATCCTTTTTGCGGCTCTTTTTCGAGACCGTTTCGCCGCTCCCGCGTGACTTGACAGCGTCGCGCTCAGATATTATTATGCGCACGTACTCAGGGTGAAACATCCGCTGAGGGAAGCTAATCTTTCTTAGGTTTCAGGAGGTTGTTAGACCATGACTATCACTCGTTACGATCCGTTTCGGGATTTGCGAAGTCTTCAGGACGAAGTTAACCGCCTTTTTACCGGCAATGTGGGACGCACCTTCGACGATGAAGGCATCGCGCGCGGCTCATGGAACCCGAGCGTGGACATTTACGAAAACAAGGAGCAGATCGTGCTCGAGGCCGAGCTGCCGGGCATGAACCGCGAAGACTTCGATCTCTCGATCGAGAACAACGTGATCACGCTTCGTGGTGAGCGCCACTTTGAGAAGAAGGACGACACGGACAATTATCATCGTGTGGAGCGTGCCTATGGCAGCTTTACGCGCTCGTTCACTTTGCCGAATACGGTGACGGGCGAAGGCGCAACTGCCGACTACCGCAACGGCGTGCTCCGCGTGACGATACCGAAGCGCGAGGAGACGAAAGCGCGCCGCATTGAAGTCAAGGGCGAGAGCGGCGAAGAGCCAAAGACGATTGAAGCAAAGACTGAGAAAGCGTCGGCTGCAAAAAGCTAATCGCTCGGTGTGTGCTTTGATGGACGGGGCGCTGGCGACATCGTCAGTTGCCCCGTTTGCTTTCGAAGAACGTGAGTTACAGAATTGAACCAGAACTGGATTGGGCATCATGCGGTTAGACAAATTCACTTTACGAGGACAGGAAGCGATCCAGGCGGGCATTGAGCTTGCCGAGCGCAATCAAAATCAGCAGGTCGAGCCGGAGCATATTCTTTGCGCCATGCTTGATCAGCCTGAGGGCATCGTCCGGCCCTTGCTCGGAAAACTCGGCGCGAACATTCAGGTCATCAAGAACGACTGCGAAGCGGCGGTCGCTCGCTTTCCGCGCGTTCAGGGCGGACAGCAGTACTTCTCTCCACGGCTGACCCAAGTCTTCACCGCCGCGCAGAAGCAAGCCGATGTTATGAAGGACGAGTACATCTCAACCGAGCATCTGCTGCTGGCGATTGCTGACGAAAAGACGGGGGATGCGGGCAAGATTCTGCGCCAGCATGGAGTCAACCGCGACGACTTACTGAAAGCCATTGAGCAGACGCGCGGCGGAACGCGCATCACGGACCAAAATGCGGAAGCAAACTATCAGGCGCTGGCGAAGTACGCCCGCGACCTGACCGAGCTCGCGCGGCAAGGCAAGCTGGATCCGGTCATCGGGCGTGACGATGAAATTCGTCGCACGATTCAAGTCCTTTCCCGTCGCACAAAAAACAATCCCGTCCTGATCGGCGAACCGGGTGTTGGCAAGACCGCAATAGTCGAAGGCCTCGCCCAACGGATCGTGTCGGGCGACGTTCCTGAAACTTTGCGGAACAAGCGTCTGGTTGCGCTCGATCTCGGATCGATGTTGGCGGGCGCGAAGTATCGCGGTGAATTTGAAGATCGCCTGAAAGCGGTCTTGAAGGAGATCGAAAACGCGCAGGGTCAAGTCATTCTTTTCATTGACGAGTTGCACACGCTCGTTGGCGCCGGCGCCGCGGAAGGCGCGATTGATGCTTCGAACATGCTGAAGCCCGCCCTGGCGCGCGGCGATTTGCGCTGCGTTGGCGCCACCACGTTAAACGAGTACAAAAAGTACATCGAAAAAGACGCCGCGCTCGAGCGTCGCTTCCAACAAATCTACGTCGGCGAACCCAGTGTTGAAGACACGATTGCGATCCTGCGCGGTCTGAAAGAACGTTACGAAGTTCATCACGGTGTGCGCATCAAGGATTCGGCGATTGTCGCTGCGGCGACGCTTTCAAATCGCTACATCACGGATCGTTTTCTGCCCGACAAAGCGATCGATTTGATTGATGAAGCTGCATCGCGCCTGCGCATCGAGATTGATTCCCTGCCCCAGGAGATCGATCAGCTTGAACGCGAAATCATGCAGCTTGAGATTGAACGCCAGGCGTTGCAGCGTGAAGAAGATGAACGCTCAAAGAAAAGGCTGCACGAAATTGAGCAGCGCATTGCTGACTTAAAAGAGAAGTCCTCGGGCATGAAAGCAAAATGGCAATCCGAAAAGGAAGCCATCGAGCGCATGCGTGCCGCGAAAGCCGAGCTGGAACAGTTGCGCTTGCACCTGGATCAGGCCCGCAACGCGGGTGATCTGGCGCGCGCTTCTGAAATCCAATACGGGAGGATTCCGGAAGTCGAACGAAAGCTTGAAACCGAACAAAGTAAACTGGCGAAAATTCAGCAGGACGGCGTAACGCTCAAGGAAGAAGTTGACGAAGAAGACGTCGCGGAAGTGGTTGCAAAATGGACCGGGGTGCCGGTGTCAAAGATGCTGGAAGGCGAAATGCACAAGCTGCTCACGATGGAAGAACGTCTGCGTCAACGCGTGATCGGCCAGGACGAAGCACTCACTGCCGTCGCGAACGCCGTCCGCCGCGCGCGGGCCGGACTTCAGGATCCAAATCGGCCGATTGGTTCGTTCATCTTTCTTGGTCCCACGGGCGTGGGCAAGACAGAGACGGCGCGAGCGCTCGCCGAATTCTTGTTCGACGATGAGCGCTCGATGGTGCGCCTCGACATGTCGGAGTACATGGAGAAGCATGCCGTCGCGCGCATGATCGGCGCGCCTCCAGGCTATGTCGGATACGAAGAGGGTGGTCAATTGACTGAGGCCGTGCGCCGCCGGCCTTACAGCGTCATTCTCTTTGACGAGATCGAGAAGGCGCACCCGGACGTGTTCAACGTGCTGCTGCAAATTCTGGATGACGGACGCCTGACTGATTCGAAGGGGCGCACGGTGGATTTCAAGAACACCGTTCTGATCATGACTTCGAATCTCGGATCGCGCGAGATTCAATCCGTCAGCGATGATGAAAGACAGGTTCACGAAGCGGTCACGCAGGTTCTGCGCGAGCACTTCAAACCCGAATTCCTCAATCGCATAGACGATATCGTGATCTTTCATCGGCTGTCGCGCGAGCAGATTAGCCAGATTATCGACGTGCAATTGGAGCGTCTCCGGCATATGTTGCACGAGCGCAACATTTCGATTGTGCTGGACGATTCCGCGAAGGAGCTTTTGGCCCGCGAAGGCTATGATCCGAATTTCGGGGCAAGGCCGCTAAAACGCGCGATTCAGACGCTAATTCAAAATCCGCTGGCGATGAAGCTTTTGCGTAGCGAAATCCTCCCGGGCGAGACGGTTACCGTCTCAGCTCGCAACGGTGAAATGGTGTTCGCAAAAGACAAGGCAGCAGCGGCCGCATAAATTTACAACTTGCCGCGCGACTTTATGAGACACTGTCGGTGGCAAGCGAATTGCCTGTTGAATTGCGGGAATATTCCGGTTGCACTAAAACGCAACGGCGAATATTCTCTCGGCATCGAATTGAAGCTTGATTGATGGGGCGTCAGTCAATGTGAGCGAGTGGAACTGGAAACGAGGAAAGTTGGAGCACATGGTTGATCTGGGGGCATACAAAGATAAATTCGGCGATAGCGGTCAGCGTGTGCTCGAAAAGGCGCTGGGCGAGTCGAAACGTCGCGATCAAAACTACATCACGGTTGAGCACATCATCCACGCGCTCGCGCAAGAAGAGCCGGACCTCTTCAACTCAACTATGAGTAGTTTGTCAGTAGACCCGGACGCGGTAACCGGCGTAATCAGTCGCCGTTTGGATAATGCGCGTCAGCACGTCGGCAAAGGTTTTCGCATCGCTCCCGACACGACGGATTTGTTCAAGCGCGCGATGGAACGCGCACGATCACGCGGTCGCAAGACAATTGAATCGACGGACATCTTTGAGGTGCTTTCGAAAGACGACAGCCTGCTGGTCGAAGTGTTGCGCGGCCTCGGTGCGAAGCCTGACATGGTCGCCGATCGCATCAAGACAAACATTGGCGAGCGCGAGCGTCAGGAAGAACAATACCGCAAAAAGTTCGAGCTGCCGGCCTACCTCAAACACTTTGGTGTGTCGCTGAATCGCATGGCGCGCATGGACAAGATTCCGCCGACCATTGGCCGCGAAAAAGAGATTCAACAGATCATCGAAATTCTTTGCCACCGGGAACGCGCAAACTCGCCGATGCTGGTCGGCGAACCCGGCGTGGGCAAGACCGCAGTCATCGAAGGTCTCGCGCGTATGATCGAGCTCGAGCCGGAAAAAGTCCCCGCGCGCTTGCGCAACTCGCACATCGTGCAATTGCAGATGGGCGGCATCGTCGCGGGCACGATGCTGCGCGGCATGTTTGAGGAGCGCATCAAAGGCATCATCGATGAAGTGAAAGAACGCGACAACTTGATCCTTTTCATCGACGAGGCGCACACGATTATTGGCGCCGGCGCCGCGCTTGGCACTTCGTCCGATGCCGCCAACATGTTCAAGTCCGCGTTGGCGAAGGGCGAGCTACGCATCATGGGCGCGACGACGATGGCCGAGTACAAAGAGTACATCGCCGAAGATGAAGCACTCGCGCGTCGTTTCCGCCTGGTAAAAGTCGACGAGCCGTCAATTGGCGAGACAAGAGAAATCCTGCTCGGTTTGCGGCCGCGGCTCGAAAGAAATTACTCGGTACAAATCTCTGACGAAGCCATCAATACCGCGCTCGAGATGGCGCCAAAGTACATTCGAAATCTGCACTTGCCGGATAAAGCGATCGGCTGGCTCGACACGGCGGCCGTTAAGGTCGAGATCAACGAGCCGCACGCGATGGTCGTGAAACCTGAGCACGTTATCGAGGTGATTTCTCAGGAGTCGCGGATTCCGCGCGACATGATCTTTCGTGACACGAGCGATCGTTTCGCTCTGATCGAAGCCCAGCTTGCGCAGCGCGTCATCGGCCAGAAAGATGCAATCAAAGCCGTCGCTCAGCGTCTGCGCCTGAACAAGGGGCCGCTGAAGGAATCGCATTACAAGCCTGACGGCGTGCTGTTGTTCCTTGGGCCAACCGGCGTCGGCAAGACTGAATTGGCGAAGGCTGTCGCAGAATTCATGTTTGGCGACGACCACAAGATGGTGCGGCTCGACATGTCCGAATACAGCGACGGCACGGTCAGCATTGAGAAGCTGATCGGCATGCCGCGCGGCATCGTCGGGTCCGAACGCGGCGGAATTTTGACTGAGCAACTGCGCGAGAACCCGTACACCGTGCTGCTGCTCGACGAAGTCGAGAAAGCTTCGCCGTACCTGATGAATCTGTTTCTGCAGGCGTTTGATGAAGGCTGGTTGACCGACGGCCGTGGACGCCGCGTCTACTTGTCCGACGCGATCGTGATCATGACATCGAACCTTGGTTCGGAAAGCTTCAAGAGGTTCGAGAAGCCGCTGGGCTTCGGAACGAAAACGACCAGCGACTTTCGTCAGGTCAAGAAAGAAGTGATGAAGGCGGCGGAAACGCGCTTCTCGCCTGAGTTCCGGAACCGCATTGATGAGATCGTGGTCTTCTCGCCGCTGACGATGGACGAGGTCAAGCAGATCGCCCAGCTCTATCTCGAAAAGACCCGCCGCCAGATGAAGCGTCAGGGCAAATCGTTCGAAGTTACCGAAGCCGCGCTTGACCACGTTACTGAGAAAGGCTTCAGCACACAATATGGCGCGCGTTTCCTGAAACGTTATATCGATGAGCACCTGAAGCTGCCGATTACGAACATGTGGAAGCAGGCCTCGCGGTTCGTCGTCGATGTCGTGGATGGCGAAATCCTCGCGCAGGCCACCGACGAACCTGCAATCGAATCGAATGGTGGGTAAGGACGACAGGCTGCCCGCCTGTTAGTTCACGAATCTAAAGCCTCAAGCCTTCGGGTTTGAGGCTTTGTCGTATTCTGTGCTGTAATCCGTCGCGGCCCCTGCGGGACAGTAGCCCGACCGTCAGGGAGGGCTCAACTGAATGTTATATCGAACCATCACACTCGCATCGCTAACGCTATTACTTCTTGCTTCGATCTGCGCAGCTCAACCTGCTACAAAGTCGGACGATAAAGCCGAACAGATTGTTGAGAAAGCAATTCAGTCCGTGGGCGGGGAAGCTTACTTGAAAGTTCAGACCGTAACCGCGAAGGGATTTTTCACCGAGTATCACGACGGCGTCTCCGGCATTCCGATCAAGTTCGTTGATTACATTGCCTACCCCGACCGCGAGCGGACTGAATTCATGGGTGGCGGCAATCGCATCATCCAAACCAACGACAAAATGCAAGGCTGGTTGTTTGACGCGGCCGCAAAGACTTTGAAGGATCAGACGTCCAAGCAGGTGGAAGACTTTCGCACCGGCCTGCGCACGAGCATGGAAAACTTGTTGCACGGCTGGTGGCGGAAGGAGGGGGCGACGTTGAGCTACGTCGGTCGCCGTGAAGCCAGCCTGGGCCGGCGCAACGAAACAGTGAAGCTGACTTACCCGCACGGGTTCTGGATTGAATACGAGTTCGCGGCCATCGAAGGATCGCCGGCAAAGGTCATCTACAAACGCAAGCAGAAAAATCCGGACACGGACCTTATGGAAGAGTTTACGGAGGAGGATCGCTTCTTCAAGCCGATTGTCCTTGCCGGGATCACCGCGCCGTTCGTCATCGATCATTTCCGCAACGGCGTGCAAACCAGCCGCATCAACTACGAGTCCATCGAATACAATAAACCTCTGGCCGATGCGCTATTCGCGAAGCCCGCGAATCTTAAAGCAGTTAAGTGATCTTGTTAGGATTGACTGAGGTTTCCTGTAACAACCGCGAGATCGTCGAAGGAAGCTGCTCTACAGCTTCAGCTTTGTGAAGGAACGCGTCCACACCAGCGCGCCAGGCTTCTCTTTCAATGTCGTCTCCCGACAGCATAATGATCGGCAAATGCCGGCGATGAGGGATGCTGCGGACACGTAGCACAAGCTCCAATCCGCTCAGGCCGGGCAAATTGTTATCGACGATCAGCACGTCATAATTGGTATTGGTCTTCAGGATTTCCCAAGCCGCCAAGCCGCTAGCGCAGCCTTCGACGTGAAATCCTTCGGCACCCAGGAGTTCTTCGACCATACGCGCGACGAGCTGGTGGTCCTCGACATGCAGGACAGATAGCTGGTTTGGACGCGCGCTTGCTTCATGCCTAGTAGTCCTCTTCTTACTGTGTTTGGGTTTTGAAAACAGATGCCGGCGGCGCTTTCTTACTGATCGCTGTTCATTCAGATCACGGTGGCGGCTCTCAAGCACCGAAATAAGGCTCTGATGATGTTTCAAGCCCAGCAACTTCGAAGCCTTGGTCACGGATCCGCCGGCCTCTCGCAGAGCGCGCGTCACCAACAGCCTTTCGATCTTCGTCATTTCGGCGCGAAGTGAGAATCCTTCCCATGATTCAATTTTCTCGGTGGCCTTTTGGATCTGATCGTCGGCCAGCGCGTCGATGACCATTGTTGAGCAAGCGATCAAACGCTTGTTCGTGGCCGGATCCTGGGAACTGGCGAGAAGTTCGGCAGCCGATCGGAAGTCCGAAGCCATTTCGTCTGTCGGAGTGCGACTGCCCAGTTCTTCGATTCTGCTGAGATAAGCGCGTCCGGCGCCTTCCAAGTCGCCGGCTGTCTGGGCAATCTCAATCGCGCGTTGCAGCAGCTCGCGCGCTCGGTCGTGGTTTCCCAGGCGCGCGAGGATTGTTCCCTGCGTGGTCAAAGCTTCAGCGAGCACCGCCTGCTGGCCGCCATGCTCCAGCGTTTTTACGGCAGCCTTAACCATCCTTTCGGCTTGGCGCAGCCGGCCCTCAGCAAGTAGAGTCCGTGCGCGCGTTTCGTCAACCTGCGCTACCGTGCCCACGTCCTTCAGGCGCACAAAGAGCTTCCGCGCACGATCGAGATGTTCATGCGCGTCTTTGTATTGTCCGATCGTGAAGTAAAGATAGCCGAGGTTGTTTTCGACCCGAGCGAGATAACGGATGTTTCCCGCCTTCTCGTGATAAAAGCTGGCCGCGGCATTCTCGATCATTGCTTGATCAAAAAAATCCTGGCGACTTTCAGCTACAGCAAGCCTTCTAAATAGCAGGGCGAATTCCATATGGAAAGATCCCTTAAGCGGATCGTTCTCAGCTTGCTCTACAAGCGGTCGCGCTTCGTTGAACACCCGGAGCGCTTCGTTCAGCCGCTGAGAATCCATCTCAACAATTCCCGCGCGAATAAGGAGTACAGCTCGCAATTCGAAGTCATCATCGCTGAGTGCCTCTAATGCGCTTTTCAGAGTGATACGAGCTTCATCGAAAGCACCTTCGCGCCAATAACACACGGCAAGATCACCGCGTGCTTCGGCCACTCGACCGGGTTGTCGCAGATTCTCAAATAGCTCGATGCTCTTGGTAATTAGATTCTTGGCGGTCTCCTGACTGCCTTCCGTCTGGTTTGCGCTTCCCAAGCACCCTGCTAATGTGCCTGCCCGAAGCAAGACCTCAGCTTTTGTCACCTCCTCAAGGTTCTGAAGTTTGGGTGAATGCGAGCGATCAGGCCAAAGCTCACTGAGGACTTCGTACGCTGCCTCGTACTCGCCGGATTTCTCAAGTTTCTTGGCTAGTTGACAGGCAAGTTGAGCACGCTCGTTCGTTGTAAGGTGGCTATTCTCTTTTGTCAGGCGGGTTAGTTGCGTAGTTAAATTCATGTGAGGGCTGCCTTTCTACATGAGTGATAAGATTATTGCGTCGCGAAGCAGGCTCTCAAATCTTGACTGGAATGAAAACCAATCAACCGGCGGAAACACGCTTCGCCTTGGTCGTTTAGAAAACTCGCAACTCCATTCACAAAAAGGAGAACCGTATGAAGAACCTAAAAAGACTAGCTCTGTCTTTCACGCTGTTGTTTGTCTTCGCGACAGCCGCGATCGCAGACGATCCAGCTCCTCCATGCGCGCCCGGTGAAACGCATGGACCGCCGTGCAGCTCCCAGTCCGTCAGTGACGGATCAACTGTTACTGGCGAAGTGAACAGCCCACCAGCTTCTGACATAGACGTTATCGGCATCGCAGAAATCGCGCTCGGGTCGTTGCTGCTTTTCTGAGCCAACTATCTAGCGCGTAGCGTCTGC
>DASXTE010000095.1:0-21753 GCA_036505595.1 Pyrinomonadaceae bacterium | reverse complement strand
TTTGGCAAAGCGACCGGCGTTGGCAATCCGGTTCTTTACGTGGGCGCGAAAACGGGGCGCGACGGAATTCACGGCGCGACGATGGCGTCCGCCGAATTCGACGAAGAGGCTTTGGAAAAACGTCCGACTGTGCAGGTGGGCGATCCCTTTCTCGAAAAACTTTTGTTGGAGGCTTGTCTCGAAGCGATGCGCAGCGGCGCGATTGCCGGCATTCAGGACATGGGCGCGGCGGGCCTGACTTGCTCGACGTGCGAGATGGCCGCGCGCGCCGGAACCGGCATCGAGATTGACCTGTCATTAGTCCCGCAACGCGAAACCGGGATGACCGCTTACGAGATGCTTTTGTCAGAATCGCAGGAGCGCATGCTAATCGTGGCGCACAAGGGCCGGTCGAGAGAAGTCGTCGAAATTTTCGCAAAGTGGGATTTGGATGCAGTCGTGATTGGCCACGTGCGCGACGACGGCCGCATGCGCGTGATGCACGAAGGCGAACTGGTTTGCGACGTGCCGGTGAAGGCGCTGACTGATGAAGCGCCGGTGTATGATCGTCCAAAGTCCCAAGTCTCAAGCTCCGCAACACGTCAAAGGCCAAAGTACAAAGACCAAAGATCAAAACTTCAATGAGACACTTCTAACGTTGCTTTCGTCACCCAATCTCGCTTCCAAAGAATGGGTCTATCGCCAATACGATCACATGGTGCGGACGAACACGACCGTGCTGCCGGGCGCGGACGCGGCGGTCGTGCGAATCAAAGAGACGCGGAAAGCCTTGGCGATTTCTCTCGACGGCAACGGACGCTATTGCGCGGCGAATCCGCGTGAAGGGGCGAAGCTCGTCGTCGCTGAAGCGGCGCGCAATGTGGTATGCGTCGGCGCACGCCCGATTGCGATTACGAACTGCTTGAACTTCGCTTCGCCTGAGCGGCCGGAAGTGATGTGGTCGTTTTCAGAAGTGATTGACGGGATGGCGGAAGCTTGTCGCGCTTTCAACACGCCGGTCGTCTCCGGCAACGTTTCGTTCTACAACGAGACGGAAGGCCGCGGCGTTTTGCCGACACCGGTCATTGGCATGATCGGACTGATTGAAGATGTGAAGCGTGTGATTCAACCGGGCTTCAAGAATGAAGGTGACGTGATTGCCCTGCTCGGGACAACGGGCGACGATCTTTCCGTCAGCGAATACGCCTCGGTGATGCGGGGCAGTAGCCCGACCGTGAGGGAGGGCGTTAACGCCCCTCAACTCGATCTTCGACGCGAGCATGCCGTGCAAACAGCTTGCCTGCAGGCCGCGGAAGGCGGATTGCTTAACTCCGCACACGACTGCTCAGACGGCGGATTGGCGGTCGCGCTGGCCGAATGCTGTTTCTCTTCATTAAATCGTGAAGCGATCGGCGCCGAAATCGACGTTACCGGCGAATACAACGTGTCAGAGCGACTTTTCGGTGAGACGCCATCACGAATAGTAATTAGTTTCGATCAATCGCATCAGGCGTCCATCGAACAGGTTGCCGCGGCAGCCGGCTGTCCGATGACGATTTTGGGAAAAGTTGGTTCAGATAGTTTGCGAATCGAAAGTGATGGTCAGGAAGTGGCGAATGTTCGCGTCACTGAAATAGAAAATGCCTGGCGCTCGTCACTCAAGCAGAAGTTACAAGCGGAAGCAATGGCCGCCGGCGCCGAATAAGGAAAGCTATTTCCGCCATTCGATGGGAAAAAGGGCTCCCGCCTTTTCCGGCGTAATCGTCACACCCAAAAGCGAAGCAGCATACGCAAGCACTGGATCTTTCTGAGTTGCCAGGTCCATTGCAGTTGGGATCTTTATTTCGTCCGGCGTTACGCCAGTATGTTCCAGGCTTTTCCCGTCGCCCATTATGATGTCGGCTTCCGTAATGCTGACTCCATAAGGCACCACGGTATCGATGCCGAGCTGATGGGGGTATTGCTTCGCCTCCATAACGGCTCCCGCGGATCGATCTCCAATTACCGTGCCCCGTTTTTCCAGTTGCACGACGCGCGCAAACAGCTCGGACGCAGAGGCAGATTGGCTATCGATGAGGACAAGCAGCTTGCCGGTGAAAATCTCACTGCCACGTGTTTTTGCGAGGAGTGGTTTACTGTCTTTTCGTCTCTTCAAGTCGCCGACTTTTAGATCATGATCGAGAACGTTCCCCAGCAGCCGAACGAGCGTTTCGACATAACCTCCGCTATTGCCCCGCAGGTCGATGACAACTCCCTTTTTCTTCCGGAATTTGCTAACGAACTGATCTACATCGTCTTTTAGTAGGTCAAACTCCGGCATTTTCCAGACAAACACATCATCGCTGAGATCCACATAACGTTGGCGGTGCAGACGGCTCTCGTTTTCAGATTCCCTGACCATGTTCCAGATATCAGTGCCATCGTCGTCTCCACTTAGGTTCAACACTCGCTTGACCTGATCTATCCTGGCCAGCACGTCGAGTTGTTGTTGCCGTCCATCCGGCTTAATCACCTGAAGCCGCACGCCGGGCTGCGGCCGAAGCGCGCGATACATGTACTGAATCTTCCAAAAATTCTCACGCGTCGGCCCTATGCCATCGATCGCATATATTTCGTCGCCTTGATGCAATCCCTTGGCGGCGGCGTCACTGCCAGGTTTGACCGCAGTCACGTAGCACTTGTCACCAATTACTTGCATCTGCCAGCCGTATTCAGTCCGGTAGGAACGTCCAGGCGGCAAGAAGAACGTGTGCGAATCATCAAGGTCGACCAGGACCTGCGCGATGGTTCCAAATATCTGTCCGAGAGATTGAGCCTGCTTAATTTTCTCATCGGCCGTCTTGAAGCGGGTATTGAGATCCATTCCATGAAAACCGGGATCGTAATAGTACCTTTTCAGATCGTCCTTGAGAGTGTCGAGGATTACATGCCCGCGCTCCTTGTCTATGCTCGTCGGTGGTTTTTGGCCGTACGAAATCGACCAGGCTGCGAGCACAACTAAGACGACGACGACTGTGGTGTGAGTATGTTTGAACTTCATGAAAAGTTTCTCACTTAGATTAAGGAGCCGCGTTACTTTCGCGCTAACACCACTGGCGCTTGTTCCGCCGCACGAATCTTTTCAAAGAAACTGCGAACCGTGTTGTATTGCTCGACGGGAATAGTGCCGGCCTTTTGCACCAGCTTGCGTGTGAAGAGCAACTCGCCGCCTTTCACTTCGTAGTTAGTCGCGTAAGATCCGAAAGAAGCGTCCAACTTGACCGCGTCGGGCAGCTCATCAACGTCAAATCCGGCCGGCAACTTTAAGTGCAACGTTTCGGAATATGCGGTTGAGGTCAGCACCACCGGGTGTTTCCGTTTTGCTTCAGTCAACGACAATGTTTCTCTGCGCGAAACAATCGCCGGCTTGAAAATCATCAGGCGGTCCTGCATTAACTGGCCGTACAACGGCGCCACGAAATCAATGTCCAAATTGAAGTGGCCGGCCGTGGCATCGTCGCGCGGTTCGACTTTGCTAATCTTTGCGGCTGTCGCCCCCGCGGCGATCCAATGTTCAATAACCTTCTGATAGTCAGGTCGCGAGAGATGGCGAAACTCACTACGGTAGCCCGACGCCCATTGACCATTGGCGTTTTCCTGAATTGTGGCCGAGAGCGAACCGTCCGCGGCAAGGCTCGCTTCAATCTTCCGCTCGAGCAGATTGCTTTCCAACGGAGTGACCGGCATGCGGATCAGCGAGCCGGACTCGCCGGCAACGACGAGCGCCCAACTTCCCTGCTCGTGGTCTGGCAGGTCGCCAATCGGCGTATCGTCGTCAGTCGCGTCGAATATCAACAGCCGGCCCAGCGTCGGGTGCGTGACAATCGTCGCCGCTTGAGTTTCGTCGCTGACTTTGATGGCAATGATGCAGTGATTGAATTGATTCGGCGAGGCCCACTCTTCGCGGACGTAATCAGGATCGCCTGAGTAAACGCCTACCGGATACGAAGTGATGTTGAGCACCTTCAACATCGTGCGCATCAGATTCGCCTTGTCTTTGCAGTCACCGTACGATTTCGCGAACACCTCGGCAGCACTGCGGGGGCGCATGCCGCCTCCACGAGTAACTCCGATGGCGATTGCGATGTAGCGAATGTTCTGTACAAACGAAGCGATGGCGCGCAGCTTGTCCATTTCCGTGTGCGCATTCGCCGTCAGTTGCCGCACCTTTTCCGCCAACAAGTCGTTCGGAGCGGACTGCGGATCGTGCAGCTCGCTTAACCAGTAAGACACCTGCGCCCAATTCGAAAACGTTTTGAAATTGGAGGAAGGTTTGTCGGCCGGCGAATAGAAGCTGACCGCGATCCGTGGCGCCAGGCTGGTAATGCGCGGACTCTTCGGCTCGGGCGGAATCGGCGGAAGGTTCTGCAACTCCCAGGTATAAGTAGAGCCGCTTACGGCAGGCGTGATTGCCTCGTGATTAAACGTAACGCTCTTTGCGGCCCACCCCTGTGGCAACGTCAGAATGTATCGTGAAGAAAGCGTGGGAAGCATGTACTGAAACGCCCAAATGTCCTGGGAAAATACGGTGCGCTCTTCAGTGGTTGATTGATAACCGAAAACTGATCCGGCGTCGGCATCGTCTGATCCGTCGATCAACTTGAAACGCGATTCGTTGTAAATGTCGTTAGGATCTTCTACCGCGTCGATCGTCTCGTCCTTGCCGTACTTCTTGGCCACCCCGTTTGCGCGAATAAGCCAGGCCTTCAATTCCTTTACTTTGCCCGCGTCATTTTCATAAAACTCTTTCGCCCGTGCATAACCGCGTCCTTCACGCAGCAAAATGCGAACCGCGTAAGTAGTCACAGTCGTGATGCGGCCGTCATCGTTCACGGTAACGTGCTGTTCGTTTTGCAGGACCACAGCCGGGACATCCTTTTCGTAGATTGGCACCGGCAGCTTGGCAGCTTGTTGCAACCACGGCGGGGCTTCGTCACCCGCCGCGTTTGCGACCGCAGCGCCAACCAGCACGAACAAAATGGAGGCCAGGAGTTTCAAACGCATTTGGTGTTTCCTTCCGAAGCGACTATCAATTCGTCGCACTCTGTTTGAGAGTAATAGTATGATCGTTTCCTTGAGCGACGACGTCAAAGAGTTGCTTGACCGCGGCATAACCGCCCACGGGGAACAGGATGCTGTTCCCGCCGCCAAAGAAAAAGTCACGTTTGTATATGAGTACGTGACCATCGGTGGACATCTTGATCATTTGCGCACAAATGTCACGCGTCATCGCCGGCGTGATCGGAGCTGGCGCATCTGCGCTATCGAGCGCAAAACCTTGCGGGAGCTCAATCGTGATTTCATCTCGCTCCGACCACGGATAATGAAAATAGACGTCATGCGTACGCGTCGCCGACGGGAAAAGCGCGCCAGCGCCATGGCTGAAGACACCGGCTTGAAAGAAAAGACGTTTGCCTGTTCGTTGCCCGTAGCCGGGAACGCGAATGTGGTACGCGTAAACGAAAGGCTTGATCGGGTCGGTGATATTTTCGATCTTGATCTCGCTCAGTTCCGCAGTACTCATACGTGACTTGACCATGTCGCGCAAGGTTTCTTCACGTTGTGACGGCGAATCATCGTCGTTGTATTCCTTTTTGTCGGCTGCCAGATGGCCGGTATACTCAATTCGCACGTCGCCTTCGAGTGTTCCATCCTGAAGCAGCCGAAACTTGCCGGTCCTTTTTTCCACCGATTTTTCAGGACCGGAAACCGTGGTCTGTACCCAGATCGGTTCTTTTGGATCAGCGATCAGCGCGTCCACGCCCTCCTCTTGCCACAGCAACATTCCGAACGGCACGTAAGTGCTGCCTGGATCATAAAACCGCCACTCGTCACCCGCGCGCACCGCAATGTCATAGGTTGTGAGGAAATAATCGTCTGGAAAATCCGGGTCAAAGAACGTATCGCTACGGTCGGAAAGTTTCGCCATGCGCGCGTCAAAACCCGAAGCGATGGCCATGGCCGCAAACAACATGTCGATGTCAGCCGAGGTGCCCATCCCGCGTTTTAGCGTATCGGCCGGCGATTTGCTCTCCTTCCACTTGGCACGTTCGTCCGTAGTCATGCCCGAAGCGTCGCTGTCAATGTTCTTTATCTTCGCGCGACAATATTCGAACAGGCGCTGGAGCTTGTCTTCTGGCGAGGCCGCGTCTCCGATCGCTTCACTCGCAGACTTCTTTACGTCGTCGTTAACTTTCGTCCATGACTTGAATTGCTCGTGGGACTGTTTGCCCAGCTCCTTCCAGTATTGCGCAGGCGCAAGCTTTTTGTCTTCGCTGTAATAGACCAGGATCCATGGCCGGACTGCATCTTCCGGCGGCATGCGCGGCTCTTCGTGAAAGGCCGGCACATTTTCCATGGTGGTGCTGTAAAAGCCATCCTTTTCCTTAACGAAAGGAGTATTTTGACCGTGGAAAGTCTTGGCCCGCATCCCGAACGGAAAATCTGGAAGCGATAAGGGCTTGATGTAATACTTCACCAGCCTGACCGGAACTTCGCGCTGCAATTGCAACCGGATGTAGGAAGCGATGGTGTCATTCCGCACTTCGCGCCAGCGATATTCGATAATCGCTCCCGGCACAACACCGGGCATGGCAAACGATTTGGCTTTCAGTTTACGGCCACTCGCTTTAACGATTGTGCGCTCAAATATGTCTTCCTTCTTCAGCTCGAGAATCTTGTTGTCAGGAGTAATGGTGCGAGCGGCAATATCAGTAATTCTCCAGTTGTTGAGGAATGGAATGTCGATCTTACTCTGTAATTCACGGCCACGATCCGTAAAAATCTTGATCCGGACGTAGTGCCTGAGCACTGTCCGAGGCACAGTGCCGTCCACCTCGTCCAGCAATCGAACTTCCCAGAACAGGGCCTCAGCGTCAGCGTCTTTTTCAACTGTGGGCGTTGTTGATGCCAGCTCGGCCGGATCGACCGCGCGCCAGTCATTGTCGCCGGGGTTCGCGGTGGCCCGTGTCGCGAACGTCAGACACACCGCTACGAAGAGGAGTTGAAGAAAGACCCGAGGGAACTTCATATGTAATGACCTTTCTTGGAAAACAACTGGTCGGGGCTAAAATCGAACGAAAAAATCGCGAATCCGCCGTCATCTTAGGCTAAAGCTACCGGATTGTATCTGAGCCTGTGGGAACCGGCAATTGGAATCTGCAAGTTTCTTGAGACGCCCGTCATGTCGGTTTGGTTGCAAGAAAAACACCGCGAATGTCTTCCTAATCGAATCCGCGAGTCGCTAATTCGAGGCCGCCTGCTTCAGAGTGATCGTGTGCTCATCGTTTTTCTGAAGCCGATCAAACAAGGCTTTGATTTGGGGATAGCTACTGGGCGGCAAAATGATATTTCCACCGCCGCCAAAATAAAACTGGCGGTGCACAACCAGCGTACGCTGATCGGTCGTGAGGCCCATTTGTATATTGTATTGACTGGTTGCGCCGGCGAAGATTGCCGCAGGCTTCTCGGCATTGTCCAACGCGTAACCCGGCGGTAACTGAAAATCGATGTCGTCAGACTCCGACCACGGGTAATGAAAGTACACATCGTATTTTCGATCAGGGCTGGAAAAGAGCGCAGATTCGCCATGCTCGAAGAAACTTGGCTGCAGGAACAATCGCTTGCCGGTCTTTTGCGCGTAGCCGGGAACGCGGATGTTGTAGGAAACCACCACCGGTTTCCGCGAATCGTTGATGTTCTCAATACGGATGTTCGAAAGTGCCGCAGTGCTCATTCGCGCTTTCACTTCATTTTTGATGTTTTCCTCGCGCTTCGTATCTGAGTCGTCATAGTTGTCGAGCTTATAGATAAGTCCGGGTTGTCCCTGATACTCAATTCGGACTTCGCCCTCTGTGGTCCCGTCTTCGAGAAGTTCCAACTTGGCGCTGCGTTTCGTTAATGACTTGTCGTGCCCGGAAAAAGGCGTTTTCGCCCACGTCGTATTTCCCTCTCCCACAAGCAGCGCATACACGCCTTCTTCGTACCAAACCAACATTCCCGGCGGCAGAAACTTGACGCCTGGATCGTAGAATTTCCAGTCAGTTCCCACCTTCACGGCGACCGCGCCCGGGTGAAGAAAAGCTTCGTTGGCCATGTCTGGTTTGAAGAAGAGTTCGCTGCGATCAGAGCAGAAAGCGACCCGGGTTTCGAATCCCAGCGCGTTCGCCAGAGCGCCAAACAAGAGATCGGTGAATTGGGCGGATGCGTGCTTGTGTTTCAAAACGTCCGCGACTGATTTGTTCGCCGGCAGCTTCTTGCGTTCGTCATCAGTCAGCGTGGGATCGAAAGAAGTGTTTCTGATCTGCGTCTGACAAAACTCATACAACTTGTCGAGTTTCGCCTCGGGCGTGGATGCTGACGCAGTCAGCTCTTCAGCAACTCTTTTAATTTCCTTGTCCGGCTTCGTCATGAATTCCCACCAGACCTTCTTTTCCATACTTACCGCGGCCCAGTAACCCGTCGGGTTACTCGGATCCTTGAACGAAAAAATAAGCGAGAAGGAGGAAAATTCAGCGATGTTGATGCGGGTGGCTTGCAAGAGGATCCACGGAATGACTTGATCGTCAGGCGGCATGCGCGGCTCTTCCTTGAACGCCGGTGTGTTCTTGCGCGTGGCGACCCAGAAGCCCTTTTCGCCCTCGACGAATTGAGTGTCGGCAAAATTGAAACTCTTGTAGTTCGGCGCCTTTTTCGAATACGGTTTGTAGTAGTAGGACAAGGTCTGCACCGGAATATCGCGTTGAAACTTCAAGTGCATTCCGGCCGCGCCCGCGTCGCTGATCACCTCACGATAGCGATACTCCACAATCGACCCTGCTTCAAGACTCGGGATCGCGAAAGACTTCGCTTTCACTTTGACGCCGCCCGCTTTAATGATTTCCCTTTCGACGATGTCCTGCTTGCCGATTTCGATCGCGGAGCCATCCGGCTTGATTACCCGCGCCGCAAGGTCCTTGATCTTCATGCGTCTGGTAAACGGAATATCGAACTTGCTGTATTTTTCGCGGCCTCGATCGGTAAAAATTTTGACGCGCACATAGTGCTGCATCGACAGGTCGTCAGAGCTATCGTCAATCCTCACTTCCCAAAAGATCGCTTCGGCGTCGGCATCCGGCTCGACTTTCGGAGCTTTCATCGCCAACTCTTCAGGCGTGACGGGACGCCATTCAATGTCACCTGGATTAGCCAGCGCCGCGCCGGCGCCCATAAAAGACAAGACGACGAAGAGAACGGGAAGAATCCTCTGGGAGAAATTCATTGATACTTACCTCATTCGAAGAACGGCCGGTTACAAATTAGGAAGACAGAATCACGGGCACCGAACCAACTCGGTCTTCTGTCACAAACGAGCGGATTGTAACGCCAGTCGGAAAGGCAGACAACACCGATCTTAAAAGGCCTTCCAACGTGCTAGCGTGCGTTGAAGACTTGCATCGCAGCGAGCCATACGTCGCCGACACTCACGCGACGTTCCGCCGCTCGCGCGACGCAATCGTCGTGTTCCGGAGCGGCTTTGGTCGAGCCATCCGGAAGCGTCGCGATTTTCAATCGCACGGCGCCATAAGGCGTTTCGACGGTCTGAATATGACGCGGAAGACTGTGGCGCGTGACGCTCGTTTCCCGAACGCCAAGTGTGGTGCTGTCCCGAAGTATCACATCGCGGAGTCTTGCAGCGTCTTGAGGGTGACATAAGAGTTCGATCAGTGTGCCCGGCCGACTCTTCTTCATCTGCACGGACGTCAGCCAAACATCGAGCGCCTTTGCATCGTAGAGTTCCTTCATCAAAGGCTCGTACCACTGCGGATTCATGTCGTCGATGTTGCACGACAACAGCGTCAGTTGCTCGACAACCAATCCGTCGCTGGTCGTCGCGCTCTCGCCGATCGTCAAACGCAGAACGTTCGGCCGATCCGGCCAGTCGCTTTGACCCGCGCCGTAGCCGATGCTTTCCACCTGCATCGCGGGAACTGCGCCGAACTGCTTCGCGAGCGTGCGCGCCAGCGTCGCGCCGGTCGGCGTAACCGTTTCACCTTCAATGTCTGCGCCGACGACTGGCACGCCGCGCAATAGCAGAGCCACCGCCGGCGGAGGCACGGGCAGGATGCCATGCTCAGTCTTGACTGTGCCGCGCGACCATGGCAAAGCACTGCAATGAATTTCCGCGATGCCCAACTGATCGAATCCTGCCAGCGCGCCGACGATGTCGACGATCGTGTCCACGGCGCCGACTTCGTGAAAATGAATTCGGTCGATGGGGACGCCATGCACCTGGCTTTCAGCTTCGGCCAATAACTTCAGTGCTGAGATAGCACGCTCCTGAATCGATGGCGGCAGCTCAGCCTGCATAACAATCGACGCAAGATCATGCAGACCGCGATGTGGTTGATGCGGTGAGGAAATGATGTTGACTTGCGTAGCTGCAATGCCGCGCTTGCTGACGCGATCGACCTTCAGTTGGACATCGCCGAGTTTGAGCTTTGCGATCAGCTCACGCAGGTTCTCCTCGGGCCAGCCAACGTCAAGCAACGCGCCGAGCAACATGTCGCCGCTGATGCCGGTCGTACAGTCGAGATAAGCGACGCGCGTCATCGGGCGACCGTCTCCTCGTGAGTTTGGGTTTGAAGCCTCGTCGTTGCTTCATTTGACAAGCGGAGCCGCGTCAACAATCGATGCGCCGCCGCCGCCGCTCCCAGCCCGTTGTCGATATTCACCACCATCAATCCAGTCGCACAACTATTCAGCATTCCCAGCAAAGCCGCCAATCCATTGAAGCTTGCCCCGTATCCAACGCTCGTCGGCACGGCGATGATCGGACTATCGACCAAACCACCAACGACACTCGGCAGCGCGCCTTCCATGCCCGCCACGACGATGATCGCGTCGGCTTCCTGCAAGTAGTTCGCATGTTCCAGTAAGCGATGGATCCCCGCGACGCCGACGTCATAAAGCGCGCGCGTTCGGTCGCCGAGAAAGCGCAAGACTTCCGCGGCTTCCTCCGCGATGGGAACATCTGACGTGCCCGCGGCGATTACGAGTGTCTGTCCAATTTCGGCTTTCGGAAAACTATTGACCGTCACAACTCGCGCGACCGGATGATGAACAGCTTCAGGTAAGACGGTGCGCACGGCTTCGAAGTGCGTGTCGCCGATTCGAGTTGCGAGCGCTCGCCCCGTTCGCTCGACCATCGCGGACATGATCGTCGCAACCTGTTCGGGCGATTTGCCCCCGCCGTAGACAAACTCGGGCATGCTTTGCCGCAAAACGCGATGATGATCGAGCCGCGCAAAATCGCTGATCGACTCGATCGGTTGCCAGCGCAGTTTTTCGATCGCTTCGTCCGGCGATAACTCGCCGCTGGCGACTTGCGCCAACAGTTCACTGAGAATTTGCTTATCCACTTTTCCTTAGTCCCTCGTTCATGCTTCCGTGCCGCAGCCCTTCCGGATCGATAGTGACGTACGTGTAGCCGACAGCTTTGACCGCGTTGATAATTTGGTCGCGTTGCGCCAGCGCGCGTGGGACCATCCGCGGCTCGACTTCGACGCGAGCCAGTTTGTCGTGATGCCGCACGCGCAAGTCTTCGAAGCCGAGGCTTCGCAACGCAGCTTCCGCGCGATCGACCTGAGTGAGAATCCTTGGTGTAATCGTTATGCCGTACTCCACTCGACTCGACAAGCAAGCCATCTGCGGCTTGTCCCAGTTGCTGAGCCCAAGGTGGCGTGCCAGCGTTCGAATCTCTGTTTTGTTCAGGCCCACCTCGCACAACGGACTACGCACACCGAGTTCGCGTCCCGCTTTGCGTCCTGGACGAAAATCAGTTGTGTCTTCGGCGTTGAATCCATCCACGACCGTTTCAAATCCGAGCTCGGTGGCCGTTTCAGTCAACGCGCCGTAAACATGCTCTTTGCAGAAGTAACATCGATTCAGGGGATTAGCCGCATAGCGCGGATCTTCCACTTCGCCGGTCTGTATCCTGACGTGCGAGACTCCGATTTCATTCATTGTCTCAAGCGCCGCTCGCTCTTCATCTTCACCCAAACTTGCCGACACGGCGATCGCCGCCAGCACGTTTTCCGATCCCAGAACGTCGAGGGCGACTCTCGCTACCAAAGTGCTGTCAACTCCTCCGGAAAAAGCGACCAGCACCCGATCAAGATTAGCGAGCGCGCCCTTCAGCCGTTCATACTTTTCCTGCAATTCAGTCGATAATGCTTCGCTGGCGTAGGGCATGGAAAGATTCGAGCTTTTTATGATTTCCAATTTCAACTTCAGTTTAGCATTAACGTCGCCTCGGTTCATTTCCGCTCACGCGTGATGATATAATTCGCCGCACTCGCAATCATCGAATTTCGTTTAGCGCGCCGTCCCGGATGACGCGATTGGAGGAACAACCATGGCGACAGAGATGAAACGATCGACAGGTACGATCGATCGACTTGAAGAGCTGCTCGGCGAGGAAGCAAGAACGCTTCTCGAACACAAGTCACAGACGGTTCCGAAGGAGCAGCTTTATTTGCCGGGCCCGGATTTCATCGATCGCGTCGTAGCCCAATCCGATCGTTCGCCTGCGGTGCTTCGCTCGCTCCAGGCGTTGATTGGCCACGGACGTTTGGCGAGCACCGGCTACGTCTCGATTCTGCCGGTGGACCAGGGCATTGAGCATTCTGCTGGTGCCTCGTTTGCGCCAAACCCGCAGTATTTTGATCCGGATAACATCGTTAAGTTGGCGCTCGAGGGTGGCTGTAATGGCGTCGCTTCGACTTTCGGTGTGCTGGGCGCGGTAGCAAGAAAGTACGCCCACAGGATCCCCTTCATCGTCAAAATAAACCACAACGAATTGCTGACACTGCCGAACAAATTCGATCAGGTGCTCTTCGGCAACGTTAAGGAAGCTTGGAATATGGGCGCCATCGCGGTGGGCGCGACCATCTATTTCGGTTCAGACGAATCGACACGCCAGATCACCGAAATCGCCAACGCTTTCGCTTACGCGCACGAACTGGGAATGGCGTGCATCCTCTGGTGTTACCTGCGCAACTCGAAATTCAAAACCCCCGAAGGCGACATGCACGCGTCGGCCGATCTAACGGGACAAGCGAATCATCTCGGCGTCACAATTCAGGCCGACATCGTCAAACAGAAACTGCCGGAAAGAAACGGCGGCTATCCTGCCGTCGAGAAAGAACTCGGCAAGTCGTACGGCAAGACAAGCAAACTCGTTTACGAGAAGTTGACCACCGACAATCCAATCGATCTCGTACGCTATCAGGTGGCGAACGGCTACATGGGCCGGGTTGGCTTGATCAATTCCGGCGGCGAATCGAAAGGCGCCGGCGACCTTGCCGCCGCGGTGCGCACCGCGGTCATCAACAAGCGCGGCGGTGGCATGGGCTTAATCTCCGGGCGCAAAGCTTTCCAACGGCCGATGAATGAAGGCGTGGAACTGCTTAACGCAATTCAGGATGTATACCTCGCGAAGGAAATTACCGTAGCCTAAAACTGTCGCAACAAAATAACGCGATCGCATTGCGACGGCGAGCCGTCATGTTTATAATGCGCGCGCTTTCCGCAAGTCACGATGTCCACTGCAATTCGCTGGAAACACGATCGACCACCGCGCCGCTCAGCTAAGCCGCAGCCCCGGCCGTTGACCACAATCAAATCTGCCTTGGCGCATGCCGCGCGTATCGCGTTGACTGAACCGTTCATGCTTTCCATCGAACGGCAGGAAATCTTTCTGCGACGGCTGCCGAAAAAGCTCGACGGATTTCGCATTGTCCACCTTTCCGATTTTCACTACGGGCCACTCGTTAATCCGGAGCATCTCCAGCGGGCGGTTAGGGCCGCTAACGATCTGCGACCGGATTTAATTGCGCTGACCGGCGATTACATTTCGCAGGATCGAGCGTACGCCGCGCCATGTGCTGAAGTCGTCGGCAAGCTCCGAGCTCGGCACGGTGTGTATGCGGTGCTCGGCAATCACGACCACTGGACAGATGCCGCTTTGATTGCCGATCTATTTCGCTTGGAGGGCATTCGCGTCCTTGTCAATGAGGGCTCGCGTATGGATTTGAAAGGCGAAACCGTCTGGCTTGCCGGTGTGGACGACACGATGGTTGGGCTTGAGGATTTGTCGCTCGCGATGGCGGGCGCGCGACACAGCGAATTCAAGCTGTTGCTCGCGCACAACCCGATTATTCTGCGACGGGCGGCTCGCGTGGGAGTTGATCTTGTGCTTAGCGGCCATACGCATGGTGGACAGGTGACCTGGCGATCTGAGAAGAGCCGTTCCGGTCGCCCGCGCCGCCGCATGCTGCGGGGGCTCGGCCGTCGTGGAAACACGCAAATCTATGTGACGCGCGGGTTGGGTACTGTCGTTTTACCGATTCGCTATGGCTGCCCGCCGGAGATTTCCGTACTTGAGTTGCGTAGCGCAGGCTAAGTCTTTCGATTCATGTCGCCGTCAACATCAATTCGCAATTCGCAATTCGCAATCTAAAATTCCTCTGTGTCCTCGCGCATCATCACCCTGCCAAATCTCCTGACCGTCTTTCGGATGGCGCTGATTCCGGTATTCGTTTCGCTTCTCTTCTATCAAAAGTTTGTGCTCGCTTTGGCAGTGTTCGTGGTGGCGGGAATAACTGACGGACTCGACGGGTTGTTCGCTCGTCGTTTTCACCAGCAATCGCCGCTTGGGCGAATTCTCGATCCAGTTGCCGACAAGATGATGCTCGTGACTTCGTTTGTCGTCCTGTCGATGCGCAACGTCTTCCCCGCGCCGATTCCGAAACACCTACCCGTCCCTTTTTGGGTGACCATCACCGTTATTAGCCGAGACGTATTCATCCTCATCGGAGCTGCCGCCATAAACATGGTCACCGGCTTCCGCGGTTTTCAGCCGTCTTTGCCCGGCAAAATTAGCACTGTCGTACAGATCATCGCCGTAGCCTTGGTGATCCTGGCCGCGCAGACTCGCGTCGGGACCGGCTATTATTTGCCAACAATTTACACCACCGTCTTTACGCTCGCACTTGTTTCAGGCGTGCATTACATCTTCTTTGTGTCGCGCCTCATGAACGAGCGCTAGCCCGCATTTCACCTCTCGATGGCGAACTCCACCCGCCGAAAAGCCCTGTAAAGCAAGTTGACAACAACAGACTCAGGTATTATATTGGGCCGGTATTCAACTCCGTGTCTCACTGAGCGGAACCAATGGAGCCTTTAACATGAGCAAAATTATAGGAATTGACTTAGGAACAACAAATTCGGTGGTCGCAGTCATGGAAGGCGGCGAGCCGATAGTAATCACGAACTCCGAGGGCGGCCGGACGACCCCGTCCGTTGTGGCTTTTGCGAAAGACGGCAACCGCCTGGTCGGACAGGTTGCCAAGCGGCAAGCCGTGACCAATCCGGAAAACACGATTTATTCAATTAAGAGATTCATGGGCCGGCGCTTCAACGAGGTTGCCGAAGAGAAGAAGCAAGTGCCCTATCAAGTTCAAGGAACGGGCGTCGGCGGAGACGTCCGGATTGTCGCTGGCAGCAAGGAATGGAGCCCGCCTGAAATCTCGGCCATGATCCTTCAGAAGATGAAGCAGTCCGCAGAAGACTATCTCGGCCAAAAGGTCGAAAAAGCTGTCATCACCGTCCCGGCGTATTTCAACGACGCGCAGCGCCAGGCCACCAAGGACGCCGGCAAAATTGCCGGACTCGAAGTCATGCGGATCGTCAACGAGCCGACCGCGGCGGCGCTCGCCTACGGACTCGACAAAAAGAAAGACGAAACGATCGCTGTGTTCGACTTTGGCGGTGGCACGTTCGACATTTCGATTCTCGAAGTCGGCGAAGGTGTCGTCGAAGTGAAATCCACGAATGGAGACACGCACCTCGGCGGCGACGATATCGACGAGCGTCTGATTGAATGGATTATTGAAGAGTTCAAGAAGGACCAGGGCATCGATCTTTCCAAAGACAAGATGGCTTTGCAGCGACTGAAGGAAGCTGCGGAGAAAGCCAAGATCGAGCTGTCGCACACGATGGAGACGGAAATCAATCTGCCGTTCATCACGGCCGACCAATCCGGACCGAAGCACTTGGTTATGAAGCTGACGCGCGCACGCTTCGAGCAACTGGCCGATTCGATTTTCAAACGTCTGATGCCGCCGGTCGAACAGGCTTTGAAAGACGCGGGCCTAGATCAGAAGAAAATCGACGAGGTCGTGCTCGTCGGCGGTTCCACTCGTATCCCGAAGGTTCAGGAACTGGTCAAGGGCTTCTTCGGGAAAGAGCCGAACAAGAGCGTCAACCCCGATGAAGTCGTCGCCGTAGGCGCTGCGGTCCAGGCTGGCGTGCTCTCAGGCGAGAAGACCGACATTCTGCTGCTCGATGTGACGCCGCTCAGTCTCGGTATTGAGACGCTCGGCGGTGTGTTCACGAAACTCATCGAGCGTAATACAACAATCCCGACGCGCAAGTCGGAAATTTTCTCGACGGCTTCGGACAATCAAACGTCCGTGGAGGTCCACGTGCTTCAGGGCGAGCGCCCGATGGCCGCTGACAATCGCACGCTCGGCAAATTCCACCTGGTCGGCATTCCGCCGGCGCCGCGTGGGATGCCACAAATCGAAGTCACCTTCGACATCGACGCAAACGGCATCGTCAACGTGTCAGCGAAAGACATGGGCACTGGCCGCGAGCAGAAAATCACGATTACCGCATCATCCGGTCTCAGCAAGGAAGAGATCGATAAGATGATGCGCGAGGCCGAATCCCATTCCAGCGAAGACGCGCAAAAGCGTGAAGAGATTGAAGCGCGAAATCGACTCGACGGCCTGGTCTATCAGATGGAGAAGACGCTCAACGAAAACCGCGAGAAGGTCAGCGCGGTGGCGGGCGAGGTCGAAGCGGCGATTGCGGACGCCAAGAAAGCGATCGAAGAAGGCGGCGTCGAGCGCATGAACAACGCCTTCACTGCGCTGCAAACCGTGTCGCACAAGATGGCTGAGGCGCTTTATCAGCAGACCGGTTCGCAGCCGGGCGGTGAGACGACTGACCAGTCATCCGCAGCGGGCGCATCGTCTGGCACACAAGGCGGCGGCGAAGACAACGTGATCGACGCCGAATACGTCGACGTCGACGAAGACAAGAAGTAAGACATTGCCAATTGCCGATTTTTGATTGCCGATTGGTCGCTGTCCTCAGTCGCAGATTGCGGCGCTAATGACAGAGATCAATCGGCATTCGGCAATTGGCAATCGGAAATGAATCGTGGCTAAAGAGGACTACTACAAAATCCTGGGCGTCAAGCGCGACGCCAAGCCGGACGAAATCAAGAAAGCGTATCGCCGGCTGGCGCGCAAATATCATCCTGACGTAAATCCGGGCGACAAAGCCGCCGAAGAACGCTTCAAGCAGATGAGCGAAGCGTTTGACGTTCTCTCTGATCCAAAAAAGCGCGCCGTTTACGATCGTTTTGGTCAGTACTCAGACAATCTTGCCGACGCCGCAGCCCGCGGAGCCGCTCCGGGCGGAACTTACGCGCGTGGAACTCCTTTCGATTTCTCCGGTTTTGATTGGGGCAGCACAACCGCAACTGGCGGCGGCGCCGGCAGCAGCTTCCGCGACATCTTTGCGGATCTGTTCGGCGGCGCGAAGACTGAACGCGAACCGCCTCGGCCGCAGCCGCAACGCGGCGCAGACATCGAGATGCCGCTTTCCGTCAGCTTCGAAGAAGCCATTACCGGTCTCACAACAAACATCACAGTGAATCGTTCGGACCAATGTTCGCGCTGTCATGGCGCGGGCGACACGGGCGGTGCAGTGTCGACTTGCCCGACGTGCAAAGGCTCGGGCCAGGTGCAACGCGCGGGTGGTCGTCTGCGATTCACGCAGGAATGCCCCGATTGCGGCGGCACGGGCAAGCGTCGTCCGCCGTGTTCACTTTGCAAAGGCAAAGGCACGCTGCCGAAAACTGAAACGGTGAAGGTGCGTATTCCCGCCGGCGTCGACACCGGTTCGCGCGTGCGCGTGCCCGGCAAAGGCGAGGGCGGGCGGCTCGGCGCGCCGCCGGGGGATCTTTACATCATCACGAACGTCGGGCGGCATCAACACTTCACGCGAAAAGGCGACAACATCTATGTGACCGTGCCGATTACCGTGCCGGAAGCCGCGCTGGGCGCGAAGATCGAAGTACCGACAGTTTCAGGCAAAGCGCAACTGCGAATTCCACCAGGAACTCAATCAGGACAAAAGTTTCGCTTACGCGGAAAGGGCGCTCCATCTCTGCGCGATCCGAACGCGCACGGTGATCAATTTGTTGAAGCTCAGGTCGTTTTACCAAAGGTGATTTCAGAAGAGACGAAGGAGTTGCTGCGCAAGTACGCGCAGATGAATAACGAGAATCCAAGAGTCGCGATGGGGCTCGAGTGATGAAGAAGCAACGAGCGAAAACGTACACCATCAGCGCCGTCGCGGAGCAGTTCGAGCTGCATCCGCAGACGCTGCGCCTTTACGAACGTGAAGGACTACTGAAGCCTTCGCGGTCCGAGGGCAACACGCGACTTTACACCGACGCTGATCTCGAAAGGCTCGAAGTAATCCTTTCATTAACGCGCGACCTCGGCGTGAATCTCGCCGGCGTGGAAATCATTCTCAACATGCGCGAAAAGATGGACGCGATGCAGCGCGAGTTCGAACGCTTCTTCGAATATTTGCAAAGTCACGTCGAAGAGTTCTCCCAGTTCACCGAAGCGCCACCACCCGAAGCCGGCGCTCTTGTCCCCATCAGCCGCTTGAAGCGCCCGGTTCCTGCCAAACGCACCGCTGCCGGCGCGAAAAGCGCGCGGTGATTTCAAGCCCGCGTCTGTCTGTAAAATTTTTTTTCGCCGCGCGGTTTCTTCCTAACTCCATTCGCCATTTTCTTGCAGGCACCGCTAAGATTATTGCGGTTATGTCGCTCTTTCGGTCTCGCCGAAATCCCTACTCTCCACGTCCGAATTTGTGTCGTGTTCGCTCTTGCAAAGCCTATTGCTGTCCGCATCAAACAGTGATATAAGCGCCAGCCCTGACGGCGGTTTGATGAGATTTTTGGCGGCTTCACCGCACAAGTCGACGGATAGGGCACGAACCTTATCGCGCACTCTTAGACCCGATTTCTTGAGGCCCTGAGCCTCCCAAAACGAGGAGCTCAAAATTATGCTCACCCCACGCTTTCCCCGAAGCGACGCCTCCCACTTTCTACAGAGAAAGTTTCCAATACTCACCCCACGATCACGAACGCGACGGAGCGCACGCATCCTGCGTGTGGTGCGCGAGCATCCTGCTCGCTCTTTTCGTGCGCCGCACGAGCCAACCGTTCAAGTAGCCGTCGCGGCATTAATTCTGTTGATCGGTCTGGCACTCCCAACATTCGCACAAAAGAAACATGTCCCGCCCGGCGGCAACATTGCCGTTGTCGCCGACGAGCGCCTCGCGGCATTGCGCGTTACGCCCAATCTCTCCGCACGTTTGATCAGAAGGCTTGGTCGCGGAAAGCTGGTATCAGTGCGCGGCACAACTCGCAATCGTGAAGGCGTCCTTTTTTCTCACGTTGTCGTGACGCGCCGTACATCTGGCTGGGTGCAGAGCGAAGCACTGGTGTCATCAGGTCGCAACGGCGACGATCAGCGGCTCGCTCATTTGATTGGCGGCACGGACGAATTCGAGCGCATCGCGCGGGCGCGCATCTTCCTGGAAACATTTCCGCGCTCGGCTCTGCGTCCTGGAGTTTTGCTGGCGCTCGGCAACGCCGCCGAAGAAGCCGCCGCGCAGCTCTCACGCGAAGCCCCGCGCCGCTTTGAACGCCGAGAGATACCCACCGATGGAGCGCCCGAGTTTTCTTATTACATGAATTACAACGGCCTCGATCGTTACAACCGCCAAGGCGTCACATTCACTTTCGATCGCGCCAGAAAGCGATTTCACTACGACGGCGCCGTCTGGCGCGAAATCGTTCGCAAATATCCCGACAGTCGCGAGGCTGCGGAGGCAAAGAAGCGACTGGCGGTTTTGGGTAACTAACCGAATCCGGCAGTTGTTCTGTTGCTCGACGACCATTGCGAACACTTAGCGATTTTCGACCTTGAGCTAGTCTCATGCCGATGCAGTGTGCCGCCTAAACGAATCCGGTTTCAAGTTTCAAGTCTCAAGTCTCAAGTTCGCGATACGATCAATCTAGACTCGCTAAATCCCATGCGCAATCCGCTGCAACTTGTCTCTCTACTACTATCGCTCTTGACGCTGCTCTGTTTAGTCGCGGCGCCAGCCGCCGCGCAGGATCTCGATAACGTCACGATCTCTGGTCGTGTCATGGATCAGAATGGGGCCGTGATTCCGGGCGCGACGGTCACGGCGACGCTGATCAAAACAAAGGTTGAAAGAACGGTCGTTGCGGATGCTGAGGGGCGCTACAAAATTATTCAGCTTGAGCCGGGCGTTTATTCGGTGAAGGCGGCATTCACCAATTTTGCCACAGAAGAAAAAACCGATCTGACGACGGTTGCCGGCCAGAACGTGCAGCTTGATTTCACTTTGAAGCCGGCAGGCGTCACAGCGGAAACGGTAGTAGTCAGCCTAGCGAATGCGCCTCAGGTCGATACGACGCGCACGGTGGTCGGCGGCACGATCACGACGCAGGAAGTTGAATCTCTGCCGGTCGCGACGCGCTCGCCACTCGATTTGATCTTCACGCTTGGCGGCGTCAGCGAAGAGCCGCTCTCGACGCGCGATCTCGCGGAGGATCGCACCAGCGCGCGCACGACGCCGGAAGAAGCGGGCAACTTCTCTCTTTCCGGCGGCCCGGCTTACTCAAACAACATCACGATTGACGGCCTGGACAACAACGATGACCGCGCGGCGCGCGAGCGGTTCACGCCCTCTCTGGAAGCCGTCGAAGAAGTCCAAATCATTCGCAACCAATTCGCGGCTGAGTACGGGCGCGCGTCGGGCGGGCGCATCAACCTGCGCACGCGTGGCGGTTCGAACAAATTTCACGGGCGCGTTTACGATTTCTATCGGAACGAGATCTTCAACGCGAACACTTTCAATAACAAACGGCTTGGTCTGCCGCGGCCGCCGTTCGAAGAGCACAATCCCGGTTTCACTTTCAGTGGGCCAATCGTGCTGCCTTTTTACAACGGTCGAGACCGCACGCACTTCTTCACCGCTTACGAGTACGACACGATTCTGGATTCGACGACGATCGACACGCTCGTGCCTGTCGCTCAGAACCCGGTGTTTCCGCTGCCTCCGCCGACCAGCACTTGCCCTGACCCTCTCTGTCCGTTCGCCGAGCTAACCAGCACTCCGCAGCGCAGTCAGATTTTCACAACGCGCGTCGATCACAAATTCAGCGACCTGCACAACGGGCAGGTGCTTGTACAGATTGGCCGGTTCAAGAACCTTCGGCAATTTGGTGGCGGTAATCGGCTGGCCGAAGCCTTGATCGGAAAGACGCGAAACACAGATGCGATTTCTTATTCGGACAATTACGTCTTCTCGGCCAAGGCAGTGGCGCAGACCCGCTTTCAATGGTCGCGACTGACGCCGGGCGTCGAAGCGTCAGGCACGGAAACTCCAGTCGTGCTCATTGATATTGGACGGTCATCGCCTTTGACCGCAGGGACGTCAACCAGCGGCGCGACTGATCGTTTAGAGACGCGTTTCCAAGCCCAGGAAATATTTTCTTACGTGGCGGGC
>DASXTE010000094.1:0-10125 GCA_036505595.1 Pyrinomonadaceae bacterium | reverse complement strand
GGCAGTTGACCCGGGTGCAAATCCCAGCCTTGATAGAAGCCGCCGATGAGCGAATGCTGAATGTGATCGAAATGCAGCTTCCAGGCGCGATGCACGACCGCGCGGTTCTCTTCGATTTGATCCTGAGTGAGCGGCGCGCCTCCAGTTGCCCGATGTGGTCCGACCGGCATGATGTTCGTCGCACCGTCCGACAACCAGATGCCGGTGCCGGAAAACGAAACCTGCATCATGTGCTTCGCGAAGTCGCACGCGGGATGCATCATGTGCTGATGCGCGGCAGTGATGCTGCAACTGGCGGTGTAATCGTAAGTGCCGAAGTGCGCCGCGATGCAACGACCGCGCGCCGCCCGCAACAACAACGCTAAGTTGATACGACCTTCCGCGTTGATGATCGATTGCGTTGTTTCGATCATCATTTCCATCTTCAACGAACCTCCGGCCAACCCAGTTTCTTTCTCCAGCAGATCGAAAATGTCCGCGAGCGCAACCACCTGTTCCGCGCTCGTGATCTTCGGTAACGTGATGACAAAATTGTCCGGCAGTCGGCCGCCAGTCTTTGCCGCTAAAGTCGTCGTGAAGATGTCCAACGTGCGGTAGCTTCTCGC
This sequence comes from Pyrinomonadaceae bacterium, assembly GCA_036505595.1. GTDB lineage: Bacteria > Acidobacteriota > Blastocatellia > Pyrinomonadales > Pyrinomonadaceae > UBA11740. The sequence continues at coordinate 9,520 of DASXTE010000094.1, read as the reverse complement.
GCGCAGTTCTTCATTGAACGGCTTGATACGAATACCGATGAACGGCGGCAGCGTGCCGGCTTCCATGCCTTTCGCTACTTCGTTCGCTGCTGATTCCGCATGGCCATCTTCCTCGGCGTCAGGGCGATTGCCATAGCCATCTTCGAAATCAATCCTGAAATCCTCGACCGGCTCGCGCTTCAATTTGTCTTGCACGCGCGTGTAAATCGTGTGCGCCAGCCAGGCCGCTTTGTTCTCTGCTCGAACTGCTTCGGGCTCGTGTTCCAAACGATGCTTCAATCCCGTCGCGTAATCCAGAACATCCGGCAATTCCTCGGAAAAGGGCAGACCAATTGCACGCGCGAAGACCACAAAGTCCGACGCGTTTTCCGCCAGGGCGCGTTCGGCAACCTGTCCCAGCCGCTTCGCCGTGTCCGCGCGAAACAGATGCGCGCCGCCATAGACGGTGTGAACGGGCTGGCGGCGACCCGTCTCGCCGGGATAGTTTTGGGCGGCCTCAACGTTGGCGTCACGCAGGCGCTCGATCACAGGCCGCAACACATCTTCAGATAGAGAGGGCTGCATTTACTGTCTATCTCCAAGGCAGATACCAGAATCGTTGAGCAGAATGCTCCAGACTTTATGATCAAAACTCGGCTGCTCGCAAACCGTGCGGGCAAGTGAAGTGGCGCAGGGGCGTCTCGCCCGTGAACCTCGCGCAAGATGCGCGTGCCACTCAAAAACAAAAAGGGCACGGCGCCCCGTGCCCTTCGTTACTTAGGACTGGCTAAATGCTACGCGACGCCGACTGCGGCGCCGGGATAACTGTTGCCGAGTTTCGCCGGATCGCCTTCCGCCAAAGTATTCACCAGTTCTTGATGAAAATAATCGTGCCGTGCGGCCACCGGCGGCGCGACGCGCTTTTCGTACATCTGGCGCGAACGATCGATGTCCTCGCGCAAACGTTCGTAAATATCGCCCTGATTGCGACCTTCGCTTACTTTCTGCTCATTGTAGAGTTTGATTTCCGACACGAGCAGCCGCGCGAAACGCCGCGCATCGTTGTGCAGCCGGCGTTCTTCGTCGCTGACATCGACCGGCAGATCGGCATCAGCAGAACCATAGCGCCGAGAGCTTCCGAGCGGAGTGGCGTACTGCGCGGTGAACACTGGTTCAGCCGGTTGCGCGGCTCGCACCGGAGCTTCAACTGTGGGCGGCTCCTCGACCGCCGGCGCCTCGGGTTCCGGTTCAACTTCGGGTTGCGCTTGAACTTCCGGCTCGGCTTCAACTTCGGGTTGCGCTTCAACAATTGGGGTTTCGGCGGCGGCCGCTTCCGTTTCGCCGGCGAAATCGGCGCGCGTTGGCTCGACATACTCGCCTTCCGTCGCGGGCTCAACGTGCGGCGCGTACCCGCTCTCTTCAGCCTGCGCTTCCGAAATCTCCGATGCGGCGGGCGGAGATTCGATCTCACTCGCCGTTTTCTCTGTTGGTGTCGTGACCTGCGGCGGTTGCGCCACGCGCGCAGATGAAACCAACTCGATGGCGATCGCGCCCACCTGGGTGAGCACCTCCAGCGCGTCCAACTGAATCGCCTCGCGATGTGGCCAAGCAGAGTCGGCGTAAAGCACCGCCACAACTTTTTTGCGCACGACAAGCGGCACCGCGGCGAGTTGTTGAGCCTCGCCACCGAGTTGCTCGACCAAAGAAGCGTCGTCAGCTCGCGTGCCGGAAGATGTTTCGGTCGCTGCCGCTCGTGCTGCCTGACTGATCACGGTGCTTCCCCAAAGCGGCAGCGCCACGCCCGATACAGCTTGCAAATCGTTCCGATTGCTCGCTTCGCACATCCGCCACGCAATCGCCTGGTCGCTTTTGATGACAAACAGCACGGCGCGATCGGCGAAATGCGCAGAGTTTCTCAAGAGCGCGCCGAGGACATCGCTCTGTGTTCGCTGGTTCTTGATGTCATTGATCGCGTTCTTGAGCAGCGAAAGATCCGCGGGAGCCGGCGGCGCGGGCGCGGCACCGCTGAGCTTCTGCTCGCGGGCCGCTTGCAGGTGCGCCGAGATCGCGGACTGTAGCGGCGTGTTCGCAAGCTCCGATGCCGCCGCGTTTTCGCGCAGTCGCCCAAACGCATCGTTGAATTCGGTTTGTAGCCGGGCGAGTTGTTCGTCAATCACTCGCAGCCGTTCATCGAGGTAGGTTTCGATTGATTTGAGAAGACTGTTCTCTAATTCTTCGCTCACAGTGGTTGATGGTCCTCCAGATGGGCCCGGCTGTGGCGCCAAGCCGCGAAGATCGATTATGGAGGCCGCCGCAAACAGGCGTCAAGAACCTTTTTCCGTCGGCTGCGCGCGCCGCCTGGCTGTCGAATCTGAAGCTAGGCCGGCAGACCCTTGCGCGCGATCGCCGCCATCACTTCGCAAAAGCGATCCAGCTCAGGAAGCGTCGTGTAAAGATTCGGCGTGATGCGGAGGCCCTGGAATTCCTCGTGCACGATGGGCGTGGTGAAGATGCGGTACTTGTCGAAGAGGTAACTGCCAATCTTCCCCTGATCCAAGCCTTCAATTTGTACGTTGGCAATTGCGCACATCTGCGCGGGATCGAATGAAGTATTGAAGCGGACTCTCGGAATATCTTTGAGTTTGTCCATCCAATAGCGCGAAAGATATCGCAAGCGCGCTTCCTTGCGCTTGCCGCCGATGCCGTGGTGAAAAAGGAGCGCCTCGCCAATCGCCAGCTTTGGCGCCGCCGAATGCGTGCCGATTTCTTCGAACTTGCGAATGTCTGATTTCTGTTTGTCTTCGGCGGCGAACAACGGCCAGACTTTTGCAATCTTGTCTCGCTTGACGAAGAGCAAGCCAGTTCCCTTCGGTGCGTACAGCCATTTGTGCAGGCTTGTGCCAAAGTAGTCGCAATTCAAATCTGGTTGCTTGAAATAAAACTGCGCGAACGAATGCGCACCATCGACGATCGTTTCGATGCCGCGCGCGCGAGCCATCTCGCAGACGGCCTTAACCGGCGTGATCTGCCCCGTGATGTTCACTTGATGCGCAATTTGGATTAGCCGCGTGCGCGGAGTGATCGCGCGCTCGAAGGCGGCGGTGATCTCGTTAATGTTCTGCGGCGGAATAGGAATCTTGATCAGACTGAGCTTGATGCCCTCGCGTCGCTCGCGCTGACGAATTGTCGTCAACATGCGGCCGTAGTCCTGTGTTGTGGTCAGCACTTCATCGCCGGACTTCAAATCCATTCCGAGCAGCAAAGTCTCCAGTGATTCAGAAGCATTACGCGTGATGGCAATCTCTTCGCGATCACAACCGAACAGTTCCGCCAGCCCGGTACGGATCGTTTCCGACTGCGGCTCAAGAATCTGCCACATCGTGTAGGCGGTCGCGTCCTCCTGCTGCCAGATGTACCGCACCAACGCTTCAGTGACGATGCGTGGACTGGGGCTAACGCCGCCGTTGTTCAAATTGATAATGCCGCGCGTGACGGTGAACGCGTTCTGGATTGTTGACCAGTAGTCTTCGTCCGCAGCCGCCTGTTCCGGCGTCAGATGCGCGACGGATTTCGTTGCCGCCTGAATATCCCGTAAGAGCGAAGCTATGGTTGATGATGAAAGCGCAGCCAGCCCAAGCGACTTTCCGGCGAGCGAGAGAAAGTTACGTCTGGGGAATTGTGTTGTCATTTGTGTTTACCGAACGAAACATTTCAACCACGGAGGACACAGAGGAGAATCAAAAACAGATAATGCTCGGGTAATTCTTGTCTGTGTCCTCTGTGGTTAATTATTAGCCAAGGCCGCCGCCGGCATTTCAACTTCGTAGCCGGCCTTGATCCACGCGTTGGTGCCACCGGTGACGTTCAGCAAATCTTTGAACCCGGATGACTGCATGATGCTCGTCGCCGCACTCGATCGATAACCGCCAGCGCAGATGACCGCGGTCCTTTTCGACGGATCGAGCCTGAGAGATGGCAGCGTCTCACGGAGCTTCGACAACGGCGCGGTAATCGCGCGGGGAGCGTGGCCACTCTCGTACTCCCGCGGTCGCCGCACGTCGATCACCTGAAGCCCGGGGTTAGTCTCGATCAGTGCCTTGAGTTCTCTGACACTTATTTGCGGAACCGTCGCTGCTTCCAGGCCCGCATCCTTCCATGCGCCCATGCCGCCCGCCAGATAACCCTTCACATTCTCCAAGCCGACGCGAGCGAGTCGCAACTGCGCTTCCGTCGCTTTCGCTTCTGATTCAGAAACGAGCACGATGTTCGCATCCATTGGAATCAAACAACCGGCCCAGGAAGCGAATTGCCCGCCCAATCCAATGTTCAAAGAGCCGGGCACATGGGCTGCGCCAAATTCGGCAGCCGATCGCACGTCGAGAATTATGCAATCTTCTTTCGCGGCGTTCGAGACTTCCGCCGGCGTTAACGGCGACATCCGCGGCAGTTCATCGACAGGCGCCGCCCCCCTCCGATTGATATCGGCATCTTTCGGAAAATACGCGGGAGCCTCGGGCAAGTCGGCGGTCATCATGCGCACGAACTCGTCTTTCGACATCGGCTGCAGAGCGTAATTGAATTGGCGCTGCTGACCGATCGTCGATGAAGTCTCCGATGAAAGATTCTTCCCGCACATCGAGCCGGCACCGTGCGCTGGATAAACTTCGACTGCGTCGTCGAGCTTCAAAAGCTTCTCGTGCAGACTGTCGTACATCATCGCGGCCATCGACTGCGGCGTGTAGCCCTTGCCGCCAGCGAGATCGGGCCGGCCCACGTCACCAATGAAAAGCGTGTCGCCAGTGAGAACTTTCTGCGGTTCGGGATCGCGGGCGCCCTTGCCCGCTTCTTCTGTCTCTGTCACCAGGACGCAAATACTCTCCGGCGTATGACCAGGAGTTTCCATGATGCCGAGCCTCACCCGGCCAATCGCTAGTTGGTCGCCATCTTTTACCGCGCGATGCGAAAAGGCCGCGCCCGCCTTCTCTCCAAAAACAATTTCGGCTCCCGTTCGCGCGGCCAGCTCGCGATGACCGCTAACGAAGTCCGCGTGCAGATGTGTTTCGACGACGTACTTTATTCTGAGATTCTGCGCTTCCGCTTCCTCGATATACTGATCGACGTCGCGCTGTGGATCGACGACCGCGGCTTCGCCGCCCGATCCAATTAAATAAGAAGCGTGGGCGAGACAGCCAAGATAGAATTGCTTGAAATACATTGCAGCACCCCAAAACCAGGGGGATTTGGTTGGCGAGATTCTCTCGCAAATCTTCACCGTGGGCAAGGGAGTTTCCGATAGACTAATTCGTGTTGTAGCCCTCCGGGCCGCCCTCGTCGGGCTCAATAAATATCTCCAACGTGCGTTCGGCGATTGTGAGAAACACGCGCAGCCGCACATCGACTCGTTCAATTCCATCGGCGGCAGTCTTTGCGCGATCGAAATCGAACATTGCCAGCGTCGCGAGCGTGTCGGAAAGCTGGCTGCCGGTCTCGGCGACCGGGTTATTGTTTGACGTGATTAGCTCGCCGTCAGCGTAATATTCCTGGCCAAAACCGTTCAGGCTCACGGCCGCGGCGCTCAACTCGTTGAATTGAACGATCAGCGGCGCGACGACTTGGAACGCGCGATTAGCGTCGCGCGGCGCAAATGCGCCAGCAATCGCCAGCAGAGTTTGCATCTGCTCGTCATTTTCGGCGCGCGCTGATGTAGTGACGAAATTCTTCGCCTGTTCCAGGTACTGAATGGCCAGCGATCGCTTAACGCCCGGGCCAATCTGTTCAAGGATTTGCGGAATCAACCCATTCCGCTCAGAACCCGGCTTGAACTTGCTCAACAGTCTCAGCGCTTCGTCGAGTCGGCCTTTTTCCGCAGCCGTCGTGACAGCTTGCTGCCTCAGGTTATAAAGGGCCTGCTGCCGTTGCGTGGGATTACTGATTCGCTCAGAAATTATTTGTTGAGCGCGAGGAATGTCGCCGCTGGTCGCGATCCTGGCGGCGACCTGCTGATAAAGAAAATCCTGCATGGGCTGCGGCGCCTGCGGCACCGTTTCCAACGCAGCTTCGATCGGCTCGTTCATGGCGGCCATCTGATATCGCTGCCAATCCGCTCCCGGCTGATCAACCGTCCCAAGCAGTTCACCGATTTTTTTGTCGATGAAGTCTGCCCGATCCGCGGCATAGGTCTTCACTTCCGGGGCCATCTGCCTGACCGTAGCCGCCAGGCTCCGCGCGGCGTCGTATTCCGGCGTATAGAAAACTCGGTCGGCCTGTGGTGAATAGGACAATACCTCAGACACAATTTTCAGAAACAGGTCCCGGAATTCTTCGTCTGAAAGCAAGCGGCCATTCTCCGTGCCGTCGCCATCCTGCTTCACGGTTCCGGGAGTCGATCGAACGACGTTGAGAATAGCGCCGGCGAGATAAGCAGCGTCGCGGTTCTTAAGCAAATCCTGACCCTGGACCTTCTTGGCCATGTCGCGTGCGAGTCGGCTGGCCAGATTTCGATCCTTCGCGGCCAAACGCGTCAAAGTCTGAGTCAACTGCCCGGAAGAGCTGCGCTTTAGCGTGTCTTCGGCCAACTCGAAAGCCCGCTTCGGATCGGCGTCAATAACCCGATCCACCAGCGACAATTCGAGCTGTAGCTCGGGATCGACTTGACCATATTGGGCGGCTACATCAACCGGCAGGCGTGTCGATTGGAGAAATTTCAGCGCTGCCTCCGCGTCGTGCGGAGCCAGGGCGCGAATGACTTGTTGACGCAGCTTCATCGCCAGTTGGTAGCCTTCGTATTCCTCATCGCGATCAGCACTGTCCGCTACAAGCTGCTTCACACTTTCGATTGCCTGCGCCATCAACTTCAGCGCTTGCTTCTCATCCGATGGCCACAACAATTGCGCCGCTCTGAGTTGCATCGTGACGCGCGCCTCCGGCTGACGAAAGTGTTCCAACTGTGGCGCCGTCTCGATTAGCAACGCGAGACCTTTGGCTTTCCGCGTGCGCTCGTTCTTGTGAGCCTGCAATTCCTCGTCAGTCGCTTTGCGCAACTCAAGAATCTTGATTTCGTAACTCGCTGTTGCCGAGATTTCACCCTCACCTGATATGGAAACTTCAATCCGGTAGGCGCCGGAGGTTTCACCGACGAACTCGACATACTCGGTACCCTCAGTTCCAGTCGGACTGTCGAATTCACGCAGCAACTTCCCGTCAGGCATGAATACGCGGATGACGACATCGACACCCCGCTGCTCGGCTGCAAGCTGAACGAATTGATCTTTTTCGAGGTTGATGGTGTAGCTGTGCGTTTGCCCGGTGGACATGCTCCTTTGGACCGGCGTGCCCTGCTGAAGAGGCGCAGATGTGCCCTGAGCGGCAGTCGTTAGCGCAGCGGAAAACAATGTCGGCAGGAAAAGAAGAAGGCTGAGTCGGCGCATGATCAGCTCCTTGGCTGCGGCGCAGCAGAATTAGATTTTTGGACAGGTACGGCTAAACCTAAGACACCGAACCCGTACAGATAGTTCCTTTGATAAGCCTTAGGAGCAGGCAGTCAAACGTGGGTTGCCTCGTCAGGCGGGAACGCAGAGTTCAGTGGCAGGCTGTGGTTTCGCCGGTCGCCGCTCTTCGAACTCGGGCTCGATCAATCGTGCTGTTTCTTTCTTGAAGCCAGCTCGATCGTAATGAAGGTCACGGCGTCCCAGGCATTGTGAATCCCGATAAACAGAAGAAACAGCGCCGAGAAACCAATCACGAAAAGACTCTGGTGAGTACGGCTCTGAAGCCAGAGTGCGGCCAGAAATATTAGGGCATACGTGAGCAATGGCAGGCCGACATGAAAGAGCCAGTCTTCGAGAACCAAACGATATGTCTTCAGACGCCGTGCACGCGCGAAGGTAACTAGCGTGTATGAGACCCCCGCGAGCGCATAAACTGCAATAACAATCGCCAGCCGCGACAGGGAATGCCATGGTGCGCTGATGATTGCGGACACCAGCAGCACCGCGCCGAAATGTACAATGGTGGGCGAACCGAAGGCTTGAATCTCTCGCGTGGTCGCTCTTCTCCGCGATTCGGCAATGAGCGCAATTACCACAAACTGCAAGCCAGTAAGCGCCGCGCCGGAGGAGCCTACCAGGAAGAAAAAAGTCTCCCAGGCGGCGAGTGTTGATCGTGCTGCTTCTTCCATTCGAATTTACGAATCTAATTTGTAGAATTCACGCGCGGGCTTCAAAGGCCGCAGCATCCAGTAAGGACGCCGCTCGCCGTTTGGTGAATACTTGTCCGCCGGCCGTGTCTGCCGGAGCCACTTCTTGTAAACCTCGTGCGATTTCGCGGTATCGACGTGAATGTCGCCGTACTTGTCGGTCGGCTCGGCCTTTCGAACTCGCACCGCTTGATGCCAGCAATGCATTCCGGAAATTGGATCGGGATGCACGGGGAAAGTCAGATTTTGGTGCACGCCGACATCGTTCCACCAGATGCGAAGCGTGTCGGCGTCGGTTGATTTGTACGGCTCGGCCCCGCGTTCGCGCTTCAGTCCCCACTTGTCACCATCGTGATTGAGCCTCACCGTCGCCATCAATTGCTTCTGTCCGTTTTCGTGGACTTTCCAACGGCCCATGTGATGACTGCATGCAACGATGCCGGGCTTGATGCCTTCCGTCACCCACGCTCGCACGACGAAATAACCAATCTCAGTTTCCACGCGCACGAGATCGCCTGTGCGCACGCCAAGTTTGGTTGCGTGTGACGTATGCAGCCACAACGGATTTGTATGCGCAATCTCGTTCAGCCACTTCGCATTCGCGCTGCGCGTGTGAATCTGAACCGGCAAACGAAAAGTCGAAATCAGGATTGTCTGATCCGGTTCAAGATTCTCAGGATGAACATGGCCGGCAATGTAAGTTGGAATCGCGTATTCCGGCCAGCCCCAATCAGCGAGCGTCTTGGAAAAGAATTCGAGTTTGCCGCTCGGCGTCGGAAAGCCGCGTTTGATTTCGCCATCAACTTTCACTCCGGCCAGGCGACGACCGTCAGAATCGCCGTCGGGGCTGGGAAGCGGAACTACATTCGGCGAAGGAGGTTTTGGCGCGCGCGTGAAAACGCGGCCGAATTCATCTTCGCGAATGTCTTCCAACTCGGCTTCGGGCACGCTCTCTTCGTAGATGGACCCGATTTTCTTTTTGACTTCGAATGAGCCATAGCGCCGCATGAATTGAAGCGGCGATAGATTCTCTGCGGCGGCTTTTTCCGGCAAGCCGGGAACTGAATTCTCAAAGATCCATCCGTAATATTCGTCGACGCTAAGACGCGTGCCCGGATTCTGTTTCGATTCCACGAACTGCCGAATGCCAAGTGAGCCGTCGCGATCGATGCGCCAGGTCAGCTCCATCCAAAACTCGTTTTCTTCCCAGACTTCGCCGGGATTCACTTCACGAGTGTCGCTCACATCGTCGCCATTTCGCTGGCGCGCCGCGCGCATCACGGGTTGTCGAAAGCCGAGCCACTGCGCGTCGTGCGTCTCGTATGAATGAATGTCGTGACGCTCGGG
>DASXTE010000093.1:0-13679 GCA_036505595.1 Pyrinomonadaceae bacterium | reverse complement strand
CTTTACCGAAAGCTCGTACTTGATCTTGTCGAACCCAAAGGTTTTCAAGACCTGATAAGCGAAATCAACGCAATCATCGATCTCGCGCGGAATCTGCTCGGGCGTGCAGAACAGATGGGCATCGTCTACCGTGAATCCGCGCACACGCATCAATCCATGCAGCGTGCCCGACAATTCGGCGCGATAGACCGTCCCCATCTCGCCATAGCGTTGCGGCAAGTCGCGATAGGAACGCTGCTGCGATTTGTAGATGCCGATATGCATCGGACAATTCATCGGCTTCAGTCGAAACTCAGTCTCTTCCAGCTTGGTTGGCGCAAACATCGAATCGCCGTAGTTTTGTTCGTGTCCGCTTACCTGCCAGAGTTCGCGCTTGGCGATGTGCGGCGTGTAAACAATGCTGTAATTCCGCCGCACGAGTTCCTCGCGCAGATAGTCTTCCATCTGCTGTCGGATGATGCCGCCCTTCGGGTGCCATAGAACCAGACCCTGCCCATAGTCTTCCTGAATCGAAAACAGATCGAGCTCGCGTCCAAGCCGACGGTGATCGCGCTTCTCTGCTTCTTCGCGCTGCTTGAGCCACGAGTCTAATTCTTCCTGCGTGAAGTACGCCGTGCCGTAGATCCGTTGCATCTGTGGACGCTCGGCGTCGCCTTTCCAGTACGCGCCGGCGAGCGATAGAAGCTTGAAAGCTTTCAAGCGATTCGTGTTCGGCACATGTGGCCCGAGACAAAAGTCGATGAACGGCGAACCATCTATGTAGTAGACGCTGACCGTATCGCCGGCCTTTTCATCGATGAGCTCGCACTTCAGCGGCTCGTCGCGTTCCCGGAAAATGCGCAGCGCTTCTGCCTTGGGAATTTCATCGCGGCGATAAGGCATATTGCGCTTCGCGATGTCGCGCATTTTCTTTTCAATGATTGGCAGGTCGGCTTCCGTCAAAGCCCGCGGAGCAATCACGTCATAGAAGAATCCGTAACGCGGATCCTCCAGTAGTGCCGGCCCGATTCCTAATTTCGTTCCCGGAAACAGATCGAGAACCGCAGCCGCCAACAAGTGGGCTGTCGAATGGCGCAACACATCGAGCCCTGCAAGCGTCTCTGGCAGCACCGGCTCAATCTTGACCGCATCGCCATTCGCCTGCGAATCGATCGTGTAAGCGAGATCCACTTCCTGGCCGTTAACGCGCGCAGCCAGCGCCTGCTTCGCCAGGTCGCGGTCGAGCTTCTTCAAAGCTTCGGCGACCGTAACCGGCGCAGGCATTTGGGCTGATGGCCCGTTGTTAAGTTGAACGCTAATCTCGCTCATTGATTCGTACATCGTGAATCGCAAATAGTAAATAGAGACCCGTAATGGCGGTCGCACTGCGAGGCGCAGCCAAAGACTTGGCTCCAGCGCTGCCTATTTACGATTGACCATTTACGATTTACTGCTCTTAGTGATCGGATTCGATAGGAGCGCCTTCGTCGCACGCCCGCCGGGCGCGCAATCAAAATGTGAACCGTGTTTTGGTTCGATTTATCACGAAGGTCTTCCGGAGCATCCTATCAAAAGTGCGAACCGGATAAGCTGGTGACTCATCCGTCGTAATAATTACGAAGCTGGATAATAACAAACCATTTTGCCGCCGCGCAAGGCGCATCAGAAGCCCGGCGTCAGCGAGGGGAATCCCGTCACCTCGGGATAGCAAGGGCGCGTCACGAACCCGCTTGCTACCGCAAGCGGTTCTGTAACAGTATATCGACCCGCAGTCTCAGAACTTTGCTGAAGGAGTATCAGGAATGATTTGCTGCCGCTCGCTAAGTATCGCCCTTCTCGCCGTTTTGATAACAGCCGGATCGCTCCTTCCGGCGTCGGCTCAAAAACGGTCTAGTGCCTCGCAAACGTCAACAGGTGACACCCCATCAAGCGAGATGCGCCCGATCATCGAATACTACGTGGTCGATCGGGGGAGCCTGCAGCGTTCGTATCCGGTTGCTGGTTCGCCTGCTCGCCGCGAACGTTTCCGAAAATTCTATTCCGACGCGCTCCAACGCCTTAAGCAAATCGATTTTGACGCCATGAGTGAAGCCGGCAAGGTGGACTACATTTTGTTTCGCAATCATCTCGAACATGAACTGCGTCAGTTGGACATCGAAGAGAAACAACTCGCCGAGATGCAATCGTTGATTCCGTTTGCGCAAACGATTGTCGACTTGGAAGAAGCGCGCCGCCGGATGGAGCCGATCGATTCCGCGAAAACGGCAGCAACCTTAACTGGTTTGAAAAAGCAGATTGACGACACTCGCAAAGTAATCGAAGCCGGGTTGAAGGCCGCAGCCGACGAAAACGACGTAATCAGAGCGAAGAAGACCGTTGCATTTCGCGCCGTCGGCGCGATCAACAATCTGCGAAACAACCTGCGCAACTGGTACACGTTCTACAACGGCTACGATCCTGTGTTCACGTGGTGGAATGAAGAACCTTATAAGGCCCTCGATGAATCGCTTAATGGCTACGCGTCTTTCCTCAGCGAACGTGTAGTTGGATTGCGCAGTGCAGCCGCAGCGGCGACCCAGGGCGGCCCACGTGCGGGCGGTCAAGGTGGCGGCCCACCCCAGGGTCAACGGACGGTTGCCGCACCACGCGCCGGCGATACCAGTGACATTGTCGGCGATCCGATTGGCCGCGACGCGCTTATCAGCGAACTACAATTCGAGATGATTCCCTACACGCCGGAAGAACTGATTGCGTTCGCTGAAAAAGAATTCGCCTGGTGCGAGAACGAGATGAAGAAGGCTTCGCGAGATCTCGGCTACGGCGACGATTGGAAGAAAGCGCTCGAGCACGTGAAAAATCTTTACGTCGAACCGGGCAAGCAACCGGAGATGATTCGCGACCTCGCGCTCGAAGCAATTAAGTACGTCGACGACAATGACCTCATCACGGTGCCTCAACTGGCGCGCGACACATGGCGCATGGAAATGATGACGCCCGAGCGGCAACTGGTTAGCCCGTTCTTTCTGGGCGGCGAAACGATCCTGGTTTCTTATCCGACGAATACGATGTCGCACGAGCAGAAGATGATGTCGATGCGCGGCAACAATCGGCATTTTGCGCGCGCGACAGTCTTTCACGAGCTCATACCTGGCCATCATCTGCAAGGGTTTATGACGGCGCGATACAAACCGTACCGCGGTCTCTTCGGAACGCCGTTCTGGACGGAAGGCGGCGCGCTGTATTGGGAGCTCTTGTTCTGGGACATGGGTTTCCCGAAGACGCCCGAGAACCGCATCGGCATGTTGTTCTGGCATATGCACCGCTGTGCGCGAATTATTTTTTCGCTTAGCTTTCATCTGGAAAAGATGACGCCGCAACAGTGCATTGATTTTCTCGTGAATCGCGTCGGCCACGAACGTGACAACGCAACGGCGGAGGTGCGAAGAAGTTTCGACGGCAGTTATGGACCGCTTTATCAGATCGCTTACCTGGTCGGCGGGCGGCAGTTTTACGCGCTGCATCACGAGCTGGTTGACTCAGGCAAGATGAAGAACCGCGAGTTTCACGATTGGATTTACAAAGAGAACCGCATCCCGGTCGAAATGGTGCGTGCGATTCTGACGAACCAGAAGCTGACACGCGATTTCAAGACGAACTGGCGATTTCTGCCGAATTGAGTGCCGTTGGTGATCGGCGTCACAAACGGCGGCGAAAATCTGAAATTTCCTCAGCCAAATGACAAAACTATGACAATCGCCGTTTCCGGATTTCTAAAATGGGGGCGTGCTGGACGATCTCGTAGTTCTACACCACGCCGCCAAACCGGGAGAAAAATGGCCGGTCGCCATCAACGGTCTCGAATGGCAGACCTGCCTGCGCCGAATCGTCCTGCTGCACAAATCTGAAAGCGGCGCGTTGATTCCGGCTCTGCCTGAAGGTTCCGAAATTTACGGAGGCCAGGCCGCCTACAATTTTCTGCTCGAAGTCATTTGTGGATTGCGTTCGCCGTTGCTGGCAGAGACCGCAGTGATGGGCCAGTTCAAAGAGTTCTGCGCGCACGCGAGGTTTCCGTCGAATGAATGGGGTCACTTCCTCCGCCACATGAATTCGGATTTGCTGGTCGATGCGAAGCGCGTGCGGAATCGGCATCTCGAAGGCCTCGGCAGTCAATCGTACGGCGGTATGGTGCGGCAACATTTGAAGGGAATCCCATCCGTCGTTGTGCTGGGCGCAGGACAACTCGCCGAGGAAATTCTGCCGTGGATCGTGGGCAAGACCGACGTGACGGTTTGCGCCAGGAATCTGGATCGCGCTAACTGGATCACTCAGGAGTTTCCGGAAACCAAACTAGCGCAATTCACGGCCGGCGTTTCAATCGATGAAACTCGGGAAACGGCAATCGTGATCGCTGCGCCAATCAAAGCGAGTGACGTCGAGTCATGGATGCGTGCTCAATCAGCGCCTCTCGTGAAGGTCATCGATCTTCGCGGCGAAGCTGAAACCGATCCGTTGAATAGTTCGCTGGCCGTCATCCGCTTGTCAGAGATGTTTGCCGCTTTGAAAAACGAGCGGCCAAAACTTGCCGCGCGCGTCGCTGCCGCGCGAGATGAAATCAAGCAGGCCGCTCAAAGGCTAATCGAACAGGCGCAATTCCGCCCCTTCGGTTGGGAAGATTTATGCGCGTAATTCTCGCTGCGCGTCGCAGCGAGTTGGCGCGTATTCAGGCATTTCAAGTCGGCCGCGCTCTTCAAGTAACCCACCCGCAAATCACGCTCGAGTATTCCTTCCACGAATCCCTCGGCGACAAGAACCAAAACGATCCGCTTTGGCAGATGCCTGAGAAAGGCGTCTTCACACAGGATCTCCGCGAAGGTTTGCTCGCCGGGCACTATGACCTCGCCGTGCACTCATGGAAGGACTTGGCAATCGAAGCTGATGGCGAAACTGAGATTGCGGCGACCTTGCCGCGCGCTGACATGCGCGATTTGCTGCTCGTGCGCCGCGATAGATGGGAAGAGGTTAAGCAGAAGCGTCGCATAACGATTTTGACTTCGTCGCCGCGCCGCAGCTACAACCTCGATTCATTTCTGCGCGTTGCTCTGCCGACGCAAATCGATGAGTTAATTTTTGAGCCGGTGCGCGGCAACGTGCCGACGCGCGTGCGCAAAATGTGGAACCCCGGCGCTGACGGGCTGATTGTCGCGAAAGCTGCGCTGGATCGTCTGCTCGAAGCGCCAGAAGACGAGTTCGCTCCGACACAAGCAGAATTACGAAAGGCGCTGTCGCAATGTCGTTGGATGGTTTTGCCGTTACGCGCTAATCCAAGCGCGCCGGCGCAAGGCGCTCTGGCGGTCGAAATCAAGATTGGCCGACCGGAATTCCGAGAAGCTTTGTCGTCGCTGAATTGTCGTGACGCATTCGAGAGTGCCGCGCGCGAGCGACAGATCCTGAGCAGTTACGGCGGAGGTTGCCACCAGAAAATCGGCGCGAGCGTCCTGCGGCGGCTGTATGGCGAGATTACTTTTCTTCGTGGGCTGACAGATGGTGGAATTGTTCTCAGTGACTGCCGATTGGCGCCGGCGCGCCCGCGGCCACCGAAGATGTCCCGCGAATTGATGTGGCCGTTAAAGACATCCGATGCGTACTGGTTCAAACGCGCGCGCTTACCTGCGACAATACCTGATTCGCCGCTGTGGATTGCCAAAGCAGATGCGCTGCCCGACAACGCGTCAATCTCAGATTCGCAGATTGTTTGGACCAGCGGATTGAAAACGTGGGAGCGTCTGGCGCAACGCGGCGTCTGGGTGAATGGTTGCGCTGAAGGCTTGGGCGAGCAGGAAACCCCGCGCATTAAGACGCTAGTTGGCGACGACGTGCAGTGGCTGAAGCTGACGCACGCCGATGCGCCAGCCGAAAACGGAATGCAAACGCTGCCGACATACAGACTGATTGCGAAAGAAAACGGTCCGAGCCTGGACGGAAAGCAGTATTTCTTCTGGGCGAGCGGATCGAGTTTCGAACGGGCGCTGCAGCTTCATCCTTGGTTGAAATCAATGATGCATTTCTGCGGACCGGGAAATACGCAGATGACGCTGCAAAGACGCGGCATTGAGCCGCACATATTTCTGGATCATGAACAATGGCTAGAGGAGATGAGTTTGTAACTCGACCTTGCGTGTCTGATCCCGTCGCTACCGCTCCGGGTTCTGAAACGGAGCAATGGCTGGAGGAGATGAGTGAGTGATGAAACGTTTGATGCGCCTGCGCGCGACTCAACACCTGCGCGATCTGTGCGCGGAAACTGAGTTCAATCGCGCGCAACTGATTCAGCCCTTTTTTGTCGTTGAAGGCCTGGGCGCCGTTGAACCAATCGCCGGCTTGCGTGGCAACGTACGCCTCAGCCTTGCGTCTGCCTTGCAACAGATTGAAAGTGATCTGAAAGATGGTGTGACGCACTTCCTGCTGTTCCCAGTCCCCGGCGAGAAACGCGAAAGAAATTTCAAACACGCGTTCGAGCGTGAAGTCATTTCACAAGTTCGCAAACAGTTCGGGTCTGGTTTATGTCTTTGGGTCGACACGTGCCTGTGCGCGTACACCACACACGGACATTGCGCGGTCTTGAATGACAAAGGCATCGATCATCCAACGACACTGGATGAGCTCGCGAATTCAGCCCTTGCATTTGCCGAGGCTGGCGCCGATGGCATCAGTCCCAGTGACATGATGGACGGGCGCGTGGCGCGAATCCGCGCAAAGCTGGACGAAAATGGTTTCGATCTCATGCCGGTGATGAGCTACAGCACAAAGTTCGCGAGTAATTTCTACGGGCCGTTTCGCAGCGCCGCTGATTCGGCGCCGCAGTTCGGCGATCGCAAGGGATATCAGCTCGACGTGCGCAATCGAACAGACGCGGTCGCATGCAGCGTCAGGTGTGCTGAAGAAGGCGCAGACATCCTGATGGTCAAGCCGGGGCTGACTTCGCTCGATCTGATTGCGCCAATTAACGAAGCAACAGCATTACAGGTTGGTGCATATCAGGTTAGTGGCGAGTATGCGGGGCTGTCGCTTCTGGCAGATAATGGCTTGATTGATTTCGATCGAGGGCTTTTGGAAACGTGGCACGTTTTCAAGCGCGCCGGCGCGCAGTTCATCATTACGTACGGCGCGCGCTACGCGAAGCGACTCGGAATCTGATTTGTAGCTCCCTCTCACAGAGGGAGCGGGAAAAAGAAAAGATGCCTTCTCAACACTCAGCACCGGCGCTGATCGAAACATCACGCGATTACTTCGACCGCGCGCTGCGCGTCTCCCCCGGCGGCGTTCACAGCCCGGTGCGCGCGTTCAAGGGCGTTGGCGGTACGCCGATCTTCTTTCGCAGCGCGCAAGGCGCAATTCTCACGTCAGTCGAAGGTCGCGAGTATATTGATTTCTGTCAGAGCTTCGGGCCGTTGATGCTCGGTCATCGCGACCCGGACGTGAGCGAAGCTGTCAACGAAGCGATTAGTACGGCCTGGAGCTTCGGAGCTTGCGAACCCTATTCGCTTGAGCTCGCCGAATGGATCAATTCGCGCGTCCCATGGGTCGAGATGCTGCGTTTCGTTTCGTCCGGCACGGAGGCCGTGATGAGCGCGCTGCGCGTTGCCCGCGCGGCAACCGGTCGGTCGCGCATTCTGAAATTTGAAGGCTGTTATCACGGGCACGCTGATTCCCTGCTGGTAAAAGCCGGCAGCGGCCTGGCCGGCGTTGCCGCTAGTTCAAGCGCCGGTGTTTCTGAAAACGTCGCGAGCGAAACGTTGGTCGCGTCGCTGGATGACGAAGAGAGTGTGCGCGCCATTTTCGATCGGCACGGTCCGGAAATCGCGGCAGTCATTCTCGAACCGCAACCGGCAAACTACGGTTTGCTAATTCAACGCCGGGAGTTCATAGAACAAACGGTCAATATCGCGCGACAGAACGGCGCTTTGGTAATTTTCGACGAAGTAATTTCGGGTTTTCGGATCGCGATGGGCGGCATGGCCGAACTGCTCGGTATCCGGCCTGATTTGGTGACATACGGCAAAGTGATTGGCGGCGGATTCCCCGTGGGCGCTTATGGCGGCCGCCGCGACTTGATGGAAATGGTCGCGCCGTCGGGTCCGGTTTACCAGGCAGGGACATTGAGCGCGAATCCTGTGGGCATGCGCGCGGGTTTGGCAACACTCCAGAAAATCGAACGCGTCAACGCATTCGCGCAACTTGAGCAACGCACAAAGCGCTTCTGTGATGAATTAAACGCCGAGTTCGACGAACGCGGTTTGCCATTCGCACTAACGTACGTTGCTTCTCTGTTTTGGCTGCACGGGAAAACGGACAAGGTCATTCGCCGTCTCGAGGACATTCCGCCGGGACATGTAGAACAGTTCGCGGGGATCTTTCACAGTGCATTGGAGCGTGGGGTTTATTTCGCGCCGAGCGGTTACGAGGTTAGTTTCATGTCGCTCGCGCACAACGACGGAATAATCGAAAATGCGAGCGCCGCGATTTTGGAAGCGGCTGACGAATCACGCAATCAACAATGAAGCAAGGAGGCGACCGAATAAAGATTCTGTTAGTGGCCCTTTGGGTCACGTTCACCGTCACGCTCGCGGTGTGGTGGCTGATCTTTGGCTTGCGCCAGTTGGATTTGTTGAGCCAGTTTCACGTCGAACAGGCAGACCAGCTTCAGCGGCATTATCAGATGCTTTTGTGGGAAGGCGGCATCCTGATCGTATCGCTCGTCGGCGGCGGACTCGCGCTTTTTTATTACGCGCGGCGCGAGCAGAAGCGGCATGCGCAAGTTGAAGAGTTCTTCGCCGCGTTCACGCATGACGCGAAGACGGCGTTGGCAAGTTTGCGTTTGCAAGCCGAGAGTTTGAAGGAAGATCTCGGCGCGAATCCGAATCCGCTGCTTGACCGCTTGCTTCAGGACACACTGCGTCTGCAACTCCAACTCGAGAATTCGCTGTTCTTAGTGAACCTGCCGACCGGACGCTTGCTGAACGAGCCGGTACGCATCGGACAAATCGTGGAAGTATTGCGATATCACTGGCCGAACTTGGCGATTGTTCAAAAAGGCGATGGCGTTGTCCGCGGTGACAGTCGAGCACTTGAAAGTGTGCTCACAAACTTGATTCACAATGCCGTGACGCATGGCCAGGCATCTGAAATTCAAATTAGTGCCAATTTGAGCGGTGGTCGATTGACGCTGCGCGTCGTCGATAACGGCATAGGTTTCAAGGGCGACTTCAAACAGTTGGGCAAGCTCTTTGTGCGGCACGCGCGCGGCAGCGGCAGCGGCGTGGGTCTTTACATTTCGCGCCAACTGGCGAAACGGATGGATGCGACGTTAGATTTCGCGCCGGGAGCTGACGGCGGATTTGTCGCTCAGTTGAATCTGCCCAGCGTGCCGCAACCTGTTTTGGCGGAGCAGCAGAGACACAAGCTGGCATGAAGTCGATTCTCCTTGTCGAAGATGATCGCTCGCTGGGAGCAACCTTGCGCGATCGGCTCGCGCGCGAGGGCTACGAAGTCTCATGGGTCGAAACGAAGCAACGAGCACTGAAGAAGTTCGGCGAGAGGCTGTGGGACTTGGTCGTTTTAGACGTGGGGTTGCCGGACGGCTCCGGCTTTGAGGTGGCGCGTCACGTGAAAACGAATTCGTCAGTGCCGATTATGTTCATGACCGCATTGGGAACTGCTGAAAACCGTTTGGAGGGTTTTGAAATCGGGGCGGAAGAATTTATCCCGAAGCCTTTTCACTTGCGCGAGCTGCTTTTGCGCGTGCAGCACGTTTTTGAAAGACATCCGGTGCGCCATCATGTGACGTGCAACGGCCGCACGATTGAGCTGGATAGCCGCACCATCGTGCAGCCCGACGGCCAACGAGAGTACCTGGCGGCCAGAGATTTCGAGTTGCTTGAGTTGCTGATTACGAGCACACCGCGCGCTGTGAGCCGCAACGAAATCATCGATAAGCTCTGGGGCGAAGACAAACTGGGAAATCAGCGAACGGTGGACAACATGATCGTGCACCTGCGTCAGTCGCTGGGCGATATCCACAGCGAGTTCATAAGGTCTGTGCGCGGCGTTGGATATCAGTGGAATGCACTGTCAGAACCGCCTGCGGTAGCGGGCGGTTGACCGTTATGCAGGCAATCGCTACAGAGTTTGGGCCGAACGCCGATGCCACCACGAGCTGGCGCCCGGGAAGTCTCCGTTTCCAAAACGCCCTGGCTCGCATTCCGCAGGCAACGCCTCCGATTTGGCTGATGCGCCAGGCCGGTCGTTATCATCGGCACTATCAGGGTCTCCGCCGCCAATTTTCGTTCATGGATTTGTGCAAGCAGCCGGAGCTGGCGGCACATGTTGCGCTCGGACCCGTTCTGGATTTCGATTTTGATGCGGCAATTCTGTTCAGCGATCTGCTGTTCCCGCTCGAAGCGCTGGGGATGGGGCTTGACTACACGGACGCCGGGCCGCAACTCGGCTGGCATCTTACGGCCCCAACGATCGAAAGACTGCGCGGCATTGAAGAAGCGTGGCCGCATCTCTTGTTTCAAGGTGATGCGGTGCGCGAAACGCGAACGTTGCTGGCGGATGATAAGAGCTTGGTTGGCTTTGTCGGTGGACCGTGGACACTTTTCGTTTATGCGGTCGAGGGTACACACAAGAACGTCGAGCGCGCCGTCAAAGAACTAAAGCTGTTCGAACAGTTCTGCGAAACGCTGGTGCCGCTGCTGATTCGAAACATAGAAATCCAGCTCGCGAATGGAGCCGAAGTAGTCATGATTTTCGACACGGCCGCGGGTGAATTGGCGCCGGAAGTTTTTCAGACGGAAGTTGTCCCGCAGCTTGAGCGCCTTACGCGCAATTTTCCGTCACGCCTTGGCTATTACTCGAAAGCAACCACGTGCGATCATCTGAATCATGGTCTGTTCACGAACGGAGACTGGGCTGGTATCGGAGTCGATCATCACTGGGATTTGCGCGAAGCCTTTGACATGTTTGCGCAAGGCTTCGTGCAGGGAAACTTCGATCAGAACCTTCTGCTCGCCAGCCGTGACGAGCTCAAATTAAATCTCGAAGAGTTTCTTAAGCCAATATTGAAGCACGATCGCATCGGTTGGATTTGCGGCCTGGGTCATGGCGTCTTGCCAAAAACCCCCGAAGAAAACGTCCGACTATTTGTGGATACAGTCAGAGAGGTTTTGCAGTGAACGATCTTTTTGCCAAATACGACGTCCCGGCGCCGCGTTACACCAGCTACCCGACAGTTCCCTTCTGGAGCGACATGCCGACTACTGAGCAGTGGCTGAACGAGTTGGAGAAAGCCTTTGATGATGAATTAGCGAATTGGTCGCTTTATTTCCATCTTCCCTTCTGCGAATCGCTCTGCACTTTCTGCGCATGCAACACTGTGATTACGCGCAACCACGGCCGGGAGGAAGGCTACAAAGAGCTGTTGCTCAAAGAATGGAGTTACTACCTTGATCGAATTCCCAAACTGCGCGAGCGCCCCCTGTTGGGTGTTCATCTTGGCGGCGGCACCCCAACGTTTTTCGCGCCCGAGAATTTGCGGCAGATTCTGAAACCGATTTTGTCCAAAACTCAGATCGATCAGGAAAGGTTTGAGGCTTCCGTCGAAGTTCATCCCGGCCATACGACGCGCGAACACCTCGTAACACTTCGCGAGCTTGGTTTCACGCGAATCTCGATCGGCGTGCAGGATTTTGATCCGGAAGTACAACGCATCGTCAACCGCAATCAGCCTTACGAGGTGACGAAGACCTGCACCGACATGGCGCGCGAGTTGGGCTTCGCGTCTGTCAACTACGATTTGATTTACGGATTGCCGAAACAGACCCTCAATCGGTTCGCTGAAAGCATTGACAAGACAATCGACCTGCGTCCCGATCGCATCGCGCTGTACAGTTTTGCGCTCGTCCCCTGGATTAAGCCGGCACAGCGCAGTTACACCGACGAAGACATCCCGAAAGCGGGCGAAAAGCGGGCGCTTTACGAAATGGCGCGCACAAAACTGGAGAATGCTGGTTATGTCGAAATCGGTATGGATCACTTCGCACTGCCGCACGACGGCATGGCTGAGGCGCAGCGCAAAGGGACGCTGCATCGCAATTTTCAGGGCTACACGGAAACACGAACCAGCGTGCTGCTCGGGCTTGGGGTCAGCGCGATTTCCGAAGCGCCGACCTGCTTTCATCAAAACGAAAAGGCTTTTCCGGTTTACGAGCGGCGCGTGCGCCAGGGCGAGATTCCGACGTTCCGCGGTCATTTACTTTCCGAAGAAGATCGGCAACTGCGGGAACAGATACTGAAGTTCATGACGCGCTTTGAAGTCGCGCTGCGTGACGACCAGCGTGAAGATGCGAAAAACTTTCTGTCGTCGCTCATCAACGACGGGCTGGTCGAAGTCCGCGGTGAGAAACTGACACTCACGGAAAGTGGTCGACCTTTCTTGCGGAATGCCTGCATGTTTTTCGACTACCGCCTACGGCGACAGCAGCCACAGGCGAAGACCTTCTCGCAGGCCCTTTGATCCTCGAGTCATCGTGAAACCCATCACAGTCGTTGGCGCAGGTTTCTCCGGACTCGTAACCGCCTACCTGCTGACGAAAGCAGGCCGCCAGGTACGCGTGATCGAAAAGACCGCGCGCGCCGGCGGGCTCATCAAAACCATCCGAACTGAACATGGCTTCATCGAAACCGCCGCGAATGGAATTCTGAACTCCGCCCGCGTTAAAGCGATGTGCACCGAGATCGGCGTCCCACTGCTGCCGACGCGTCATGAGGCGAGAAAACGATTCATCTATCGTGGCAAACCACGACAACTACCCCTCACGCCAACGGAGGCTTTTCGGATTCCTCTGGGACTTGCCTTGAACGCCACGCGCTTGCGACCACGCCCGTTTGAGACGATTGCCGATTGGGGAAGACGCGTTCTCGGCAAAGGCGCGACTGAATATCTTCTGATTCCCGCGCTGGGCGGCATTTACGCGGGCGATCCAAATCGAATGAGCGCAAGTTTGATTTTCGGACGGGCAGAGTTGCCCGATCATCTGCAAACCTATCGGCCGCAAAAAGCGAAGGTCCGCGGCACGGTGGCGCCGCCGAACGGAATGCAGCAGATGATCGATAGTCTAATTGATTACCTGCGACAGAAAGGTGTCGAATTTCTTTTTGAAACCTCTCAGCTGTCTCAATCGGATCAGTCGACAATCGTTTGTCTTTCGGCGCGCGCGTCGGCTGAATATTTGGCAGAAGCTGCTCCGGAACTCGCCGCGTCACTCGCGCAAATTGAAATGCTGTCGCTGCTGACGACGACTTGCTTCTTCGATCGCAATGCCGCCAGTCTCAAAGGTTTCGGCTGTTTATTTCCGCGCGATCAGGGATTTCGCGCGCGCGGCTTGCTCTTTAACGATTGTATCTTCGAAGGCCGTGGTCCGGCGCACGCTGAGACCTGGATTTTCGGCGGCGCGCTCGATCCGGAAGTCGTAAGTCTCGACGATGACGAAATCCACAAACTAATTCTCAGCGACCGTCGCCGTTTCTATCGTAAAGACGATTTGCCTCTTGCCGTGCATTTCACCCGCTGGCCAAACGCGCTCCCACACTATTCGGTTGGGTTGGAGAAAATTCTCTCGCAGCTGCCAGCGCCGCCGCCA
>DASXTE010000092.1:0-14385 GCA_036505595.1 Pyrinomonadaceae bacterium | reverse complement strand
GTCACAACAGATCGTGATCGATTCGATTGTTGTTGGTGAAGCGCGCATTGGCCGCGCCGTTATGCGCTCGACTGCTCGACCCGGCGATCAGATTTTTGTGACGGGCTCGCTCGGCGGCGCAGCCGCGGGGTTGAAGCTGATTGAACGAGGCGCGCGTGTGTCAGAACCGCGAGCGGTAGCGACCGGGCAAAACAGTCCGCAGGAGGCAGACGGCAGGCGGCAGGATTTGGCTGACGATCAAGCCTCTGACGGAGCCATTCAGGCTCTCCTCCGGCGTCAACTCTCTCCGCAACCGCGCGTCGGCTGGGGCATGGTGCTCGGCGAAGAGCAACTCGCGACGGCGATGATCGACATCAGCGACGGCTTGTCTTCCGACCTGCATCATCTGTGCACGGAGAGCGGCGTTGGCGCAACGATCGACTCGGCGTCGCTTCCACTCGACGAAAATGTGAAGCATCTTTGCGGCCGGCGCGCACTCGATCCATTAGCCCTCGCGTTGCATGGTGGTGAAGATTTTGAGCTCCTGTTTACCGTCGCGCCGGAAAACATTTCGCGCCTCCCCAAATGTGTCGACGGCGTGCCGATTTCCCACATCGGTGAAATCACAGCGGACCCCCGCGTCATTCGCATACGCGAAAAGAACCACGAATGGGATTTGCCGGCGCAAGGCTTTCAGCACTTTTCAGGTTAGCCGCGCCTCGATTGGTGAACTTTGCTTCACTGGTCATCGTAGTGCGGTGCAGGAGGGTAAGCGCATGTACTGCTCATCTTGCGGAGTTGCGGTCGTCAAAGGCCTGAGCTTTTGCAATTACTGTGGCTCCCGGCTCACCTCAAGCGACCCTGGTCATGAAATGCGCGAAGTGCGGCCGCAATTGGTGGTGAGCGCGATGGCCGGCATTTTCGTTCTTGGTTTACCGGGGATTGCTTTTCTTATTTTCATGCTGAACGCCGGACTTCACCTCGATCCGGCCCAAACGATGGCGTTCGCCTGGGCGAGCCTGATTCTGCTCGTGGCGCTCGAGGCTGTCTTCATCCTGCTCTTGTTCCGCCGCAAACCTCGGAAGGATGAAGCGCAGCAAGCAAACCAGTACAAGTTGCCACAGACAAGAGAGCTCGAGGCGAAACAGGCTGGCGGCCTTCCCGAACCCGTGCCGAGCGTGACTGAGCACACGACGCGCGCTTTTGATCCTGTCCACAACGAACGCGGCTCAAGATAAGACCCCTCTCCGCAGTTGAAACGCTGGACGTCATGACAAATGAAGGCCAGCTCCAAAGTTGGTTTGACTCACTCAATTCCCTTCCCTATCCTCGCTTTCAATGCTGCGCATTCACAACACTTTGTCGGGTCAGCTTGAAGAGTTTCGTCCGCTCGTCGAAGGCGAAGCGAAGTTCTATTACTGCGGCCCGACAGTCTGGGATTACGGGCACATCGGAAACTTTCGTTCGGCGATTGCCGCCGACATCATCCGACGGTATTTGAAGTTCAAAGGCTTTCGCGTTACGTCGGTGATGAACCTGACGGACGTTGACGACCGCATCATCACGCAAGCGCAGAAACATTGGCAGACGCTGGATGACTACACGGGGAAATACATCGACGCGTTCTGGGAAGACTTCGATGCGCTCGGATGCGAGCGGCCGGACGTGGCGCCTCGCGCAACAAAGCACATTAAAGAGATGGCCGATTTGGTCGAGAATCTCGAGCAGCGCGGCCACGCATATCAATCAGACGGATCGATTTACTATCGGATCAGCTCGTTTCCTGATTACGGCAAGCTTTCGAAAATAAATTTTGCGGGCAACATCGCCGGCGGCAGTCAGCGCGTCGACACAGACAAGTACGACAAGGAAGATGCGCGGGACTTTGCGCTGTGGAAAGCACCGAATAGCGCGGACGAGCCGGCCTGGGACTCGAAGGTTGGACGCGGCCGTCCAGGCTGGCACCTCGAGTGTTCAGCGATGTCGATGAAGTATCTCGGCGAGACATTCGACCTGCATCTTGGCGGCATCGATCTCGTCTTTCCGCATCACGAAAACGAAATCGCGCAGAGCGAAGGCGCGACGGGCAAGCAGTTCGTGCGCTACTGGTATCACTTCGAGCATTTGAAAGTCGAAGGCGAAACGATGTCGAAGTCGAAAGGTAACTACTACACGTTTCGCGATTTGACCGCGAAAGGTTTCACGCCCGCGGGCATTCGCTATTTCGTGTTGAGCGTGCCGCCCCGCAAGCAACTGAATTTTACGTTTGATGCGTTGCAAGGAGCAGAGAAAACAGTCGAGAGCCTGCGTGATTTCCGGGCACGGCTGGAAGAGGCGAAGACCGATCTGGGCCGCGACGAGGTCGTGCACGACGCGACTGAACAGGCGCTGAAGGATTTCGAAGCCGGAATGGATGACGATTTGAATACGTCGGTGGCGCTCGCCGCGATTCACGAACTGACGCGCGTAGTTAATCCGGTGCTCGCAAAGGCCCGGCTGCTCGAAGATAACAAGCGCGAGCTAATTGCAGCGATCGAACGCTTCGACAGTGTGCTGAATGTGTTTGGAGATTCAGAACCACAAAATGTCGACCTGGAGATTCAAGCACTGATCACGCTGCGCCAGGAAGCTCGTCATCGTCGCGACTTCGCGCGCGCCGACGAAATCCGCGACCAGCTTGCGGAGCGCGGCATCATCCTCGAAGACACCAAAGACGGCGTGCGCTGGAAGAAGAAATAGGTTTCAGGTTTCAGGTTTCAAGTTTCAGGTTGTTCGAATCTGCTGATTCAGTCACCAAGGCAGCGACCTGCGGCGTAACGGCGAACGATTTCAACCCTGAAGTCCCAACTGGAACTTGCAACCTGAAACTTGAAACTTTGCTTTTCCTATGCCCCCGCCCAGACGAACTCGCTTGCGCATCCGATACGCGTTCTTCGCGTTATTGGGCGCAATTCTGTTCGGCACGATTGGATTCTCGATCATTGAAGGCTGGTCGCTAAGTGACAGTCTCTATGTGACGATCCAAACACTGACGACTGTCGGCTACGGCGACGTGCCGCCGCATCGGCCGGCGGGCCGCGTGTTTGCAATCGTCGTGATGCTGATCGGAGTCGGTGGAGTTGCGCTGGCCGCCTCGACCATTGTTCAATCGGTCGTCCAGTCGGAAATTGTTTCGGCATTTGGCGAACGCCGGCAATCAAAACGAATGAGCAAGCTGCGCAATCACTACATCATTTGTGGCTCTGGCCGAGTCGGGTCGCATCTGATTCGCGACATGCTGCGATCCGGCGAATCATTTGCGGTCATTGAGAAAGACCCGCAGCGCGCGGCGGAGTTTAGTCAGCGCGGCGTCGACGTCCTGGTGGGTGATGCGACTCTTGAAGAAAGCCTGCGCGAAGTGGGTGTCGAACGCGCGCACGGACTCGCGGCGTGTTTGCCCAATGACGCGGATAATGTTTATGTCGTGCTGACTGCTCGTGATCTTAATCCCAACCTGCACATCGTGGCGCGCGCCGCCGAAGAACAGGCCGAGGCAAAGTTGCTGCGCGCCGGCGCGAACCACGTGATCGCTCCGACCATCATCGGCGGTCACCGCATGGCTGTTGCCCTGACGAAACCCGCAGTCAGCGAATTCATGGATTCGATTACCGCGAACGAACTGGGACTCGGCTTCGAGCAAGTCGAGGTTGACGCGTCTTCACCTTTGGTCGGAAAGGAACTATGCGAGAGTCCAATTCGTTCGGATCTTGATATCGTCGTCGTCAGCATTCGGCGCCAGGATGGCGAAATGATTTTCAATCCCGCAGGGTCAATAAAGATTGAAGCGGGCGATATCCTGATCGCGATAGGGCGCGCTGAGTCACTCATGAAATTGAATGCGCTGACGCGCGCGGCGTTATAGCGTAGCGCAAATTGTTAATTTGCGAGTTGGTAAGAAAGGCACGCAAGTTAACAACTTGCGGTACATGGATTGAGAGTTCTCGTCACCGGCGGCAGCGGTTATCTCGGCACTCATGTGCGGGCGTTTTTTAACGCTGAAGACCTTTCGCGTCGCTCGCATCTCGATGTCCTGAGTCCGCTCGACGCCGCGCGGGTCGGTGCTTACCAGGTCGTCATTCATCTCGCCGCGCATCTCAGTAAAGACACGGCCGACGCTGAAGCTGTCTTTCGCACAAATGTCCAAGGGACAGTGAACCTGCTGCGTGAGATGGAGCCGAATTCGGTTTTCATCTTCGCCTCGACCAAGGACGTTTACGGCCCACACGCGGACAACTTCGAAGAAGTCCCTGAGACTTGCCGCACCGATTTCGCTAGCCACAGCGCGCTGGAATGGTCGAAGCTGATCGCAGAGAAATACGTGCAGTATTACGCGGCAGAAAGGAACTTTCGTTCGTGCATTTTTCGCCTCTCGACGGTTTACGCCCGACCGTCGGAAGGAAATACCAACGGATTCGTTACGCATTACGTTGAGTCGGTAAAACGCGGTTGGCCGATTCGTTTGGCGCTCGAGGGCAAACCGGTGCGCGACATCCTGCACGTTGACGATTTTTCGCGCGCGTGTCAGGCGTTCATCGATTCGTCCGTAACGCACGGGCTGTATAATCTCGGAGGTGGGCGCGAGAATGCGCTGACGCTGCGCGAGATGATCGACAAAGTCGCGGAGATGATTCAGTGCAATCCCGTGATCGATGAAGAGCATCCGCTGCCGACGCCGGTGCCGGTCAATTACATCTCGGATTTGAGTCGAATCAAGGACGAATTAGATTGGCAGCCGCAGATGGGAATTGAAGAAGGACTGCGCAGTTTGATTTGAAAGCCAACGCAATCAAAAACATAGTCGTGCGCGCACCCAACTGGGTCGGCGACGCCGTGATGAGCGTCGCTGCGTTGCGAGAGCTGCGACGCCTGCTGCCCGACGCGCACATCACACTCGTCTCGAAGCCCGGCACGGCAGACGTTTTCGCCGACGCGGATTTCATCGATGACGTTTTCATTTTCGACCGACGCGGTCTGGGTTCGGCCTGGAAACAAGTTCGCGAATGGAAGCGACGCCAATTTGATCTTGCCTTTCTATTCCAGAATGCATTTGAAGCTGCGGCGATCGCGTTTCTCGCGCGCGTCTATGTGCGCATTGGATACAACACGGACCGCCGAGGGTTTTTGCTCACGCACCCGATTCCGCTGCCGTCGTGGAAGGATGAGCGACATGAGATCTTTTACTACTTGAACCTCGTTGGCGAACTTGAACGAGTGCTTTTGGGAACTTCCCATGACGAAGTTAGCGAACCGCAGTTCCGAATCACTGTCTCGGAGGATCGAAAAAGCCGGGCGCGAAAGTTTCTGCTCGCTCACGGCGCTGAAATCGGTGAGCCTCTTGTGCTTCTCTGTCCCGGCTCAGTCAACAGTCGCGCGAAGCGTTGGCCCACCGAACGGTATGCGGCATTGGCGGATCAGTTCGCAGAAACAGGAGTAACGGTTGCTCTAATCGGCGCGCCGGGTGAGCTCGACGTCTCTCAGAAGGTCGCCGCGCAAGCGCGCACAGGTCCGCTGCTTTTGACGGGAAAGACCTCAGTTGCAGAAGTCGCGGCGCTCATCAGCATTGCGGACGTGCTGATCACTAATGATACCGGGCCGGCACACATCGGCGTCGCGGTGGGTACGCCGACGCTGGTAATCTTCGGGCCGACTAATCCGCTTACGACTCGACCGTATGGCCCCGCGGGCGAGATCATTCGGCATCCTCCTGACTGCGCGCCCTGCATGTTGCGGGATTGCCCGATTGACCATCGCTGCATGACCGCCATCGCGCCGCAAGAGGTATTTGAGCAAGCTCGACAATTGATGCGGCAGCGTTTGGAGGTTGCTGTCTGAGAATTCTTTACAAGAGCCAGGGACAACCCGACTCGGCATCGCCTCATCGAAGGCCTGAAAGTCCGAAGCGCGGGCTGATGTCTGGGGAGACGCTGCGGGCAACGCGCCAGCAGTTACGTCTGCTTTGCGCTTCGGGCTTTTGCTTTTCTGCTGCCAGTGATTCCCTTTTGAAGTCGCGAGCGTTCGCCTGCCTTCCCACGCAATCAACAATTTCGAGGTTCACGCAGTGAAGGCGCGCAGAGGCGGAACATGGTTTCAACGTTGGCGTGTGCCGCTGGGTTTTATCATCGCGCCTTTATTTATTGTCCT
This sequence comes from Pyrinomonadaceae bacterium, assembly GCA_036505595.1. Lineage (GTDB taxonomy): Bacteria > Acidobacteriota > Blastocatellia > Pyrinomonadales > Pyrinomonadaceae > UBA11740. Next base: position 8,226 of record DASXTE010000092.1, on the reverse strand, counting down.
GGCGCGGCCGCGTCCAGTCACATTAGCCATCGGAGCCATAATTGGGCTTATCGGTCTGCTGCTGCGAGCGTGGGCTGCGGGTCATCTACGAAAGAATGATGAACTCGCCACGGGTGGGCCTTACGCCTACACGCGGAATCCGCTTTACCTCGGAAGCTTCCTGATGGGTCTCGGCTTCACGGTTGCTGCCGGGCGCTGGATCCTCGCGCTGGTTTTCGCGCTGCTTTTCCTGGGCATCTATGTGCCTGTAATGCGCGTCGAATCGGCGACGCTGGAAGAGTTGTTCGCCGACAAGTATCGGCTTTATGCGCGGTCGGTGCCCTTGTTTCTCCCACGCTTGACGCCGTATCGGGGTGTCACGGCGGTTAACGCACAGTTCGATGCCGGACTGTACAAGCGTTACCGCGAATATCAAGCAGCGCTCGGATTTGCCGGCGCGTGGGCGTTGCTGGTCGCAAAGGCTCTGTATTTTCGGTTTTAGCGATGCAAGACAGATCATTTAGAAAATCATTCGCTTCGCTGGTTCACGCAGCGCTGCTGTTGCTCGCGATTGCTGTCGCTTGTACCGGCGCGCTGGCTCAGCAACCCGAAAACACGTCGCTGCCGTTTGCGCGAGGCGAGCAGCTCTTTTATCAAGCTGAGTTGAATCGCGGACTCCTGCGAGGCATGGATGTCGGCGAGTTGCGTTTCAGCGCCAGAGTTTCTGCTGATGGAAACGCGCGCTCGGCAGGGACGCCGGTTGTCAGCATGATCGGCGATGCGGTAACCAGGGGGTTCTTGATTAGGCTGACCGGCTCGAAATTTCACATGCACGTCGAATCGGTGGCCGATCCCAGTCCATTCGCTGTGCTGCATACTAAGAGCTTGTACGAAGACCGGCGCACGACGATCAACAGCGAAGGTGTTTTCGATCACGCCGCCGGCAAACTTGTTTGGACTAAGGCCGAGCGGAATCAGAAACAAAGCGCGACAACGCTTCCCTTCACCGGCCCGATCCAGGATGTGTTGACTTTGATTTACTTCGTGCGAACTCAAAACCTGAAACCGGGCCAGTCGTTCGATGTAGCGATGGTCGATGCCGGTCACACCTATCGCTGCTCGGTGAACGTCGTGGCGGGCAAGAAGATGAGTACCGCGGTCGGCCGGGTCAACACGGTGCGCGTCGAGCCAGCGATCTTCGATGACAATCGTGAGGTTCGCCCGCGCGGAACGCTGTCGATTTGGTTGACTGACGACGCGCGCCACATTCCCGTCAAAGCGCAAGTGAAGGCGCCAATCGGCACGATCGATATCAAACTCAAGCGCGTTCGTTACGGCGATGCTGACATTGCGCAAAAGTGAGTCTGTGCCGTGCCGCCAGCAATAAGCCAATCTCTGAAACGCACCCACTAATCCTTGGTCATCGAGGTGCGTCGGCCGTCGCACCCGAGAATACTCTTGCGGCTTTCGCGCGAGCCTTCGACGACGGCGCTGACGGAATTGAGCTTGACGTGCGTTTGTCGCGCGACGGCGTGCCCGTGGTGATCCACGACGCGACGCTGCAACGGACAGGATTGGTAGAGGGCGACGTTGAACAGCTAACTGCCGCGCAGTTGGCCAAAATCGATGTCGGCAGTTGGTTCAATCGTGCTTACCCGGCACGCGCACGCGGCGAATATGCTGAACAGCGTCTCCCAAGGTTAAGTCAGGTCCTCGAACGTTGCCGTCCCCGGCCCGGCGTCATTTACATTGAACTGAAAAGCCAGCGCGGGACCGCCACAGACAATCTAGTTCGATCAGTCGCGGAGGCGATTACTGAGTTCGAATTTCAGCGCCGAACGGTCGTCGTGAGTTTCGACTATGACGCAATCGCGACAACCAAGGCACTCGCTGCGACGATTCGCACCGGTGCGTTGTTTGCTCCGGCACATCGCAGCAGAAGTGCCTGGCGCAGGGAGAAAATCCTCAGGGCGGCTGGTGATTGCGGCGCAGACGAAATCCTCTTGCATCGGGCGCTCGTGCGGCGAAACCTAGTTGAGCAAGCTCGCGATCGAAACTTTCCGGTAGTTGTCTGGACAGTAGATGATTCGAAGTGGATTGAGCGAGCACAAACTCTCGGCGTTCACGCGCTCATCACAAATGACCCCGCTAAGATGCTCGCAGTAGCATAGACTTCAGTCTGTGTTCGTTTTAGTGAATCGACAAGTCTCACAAACAGGAGCCTAGCCACCGCGCGTGCGAATAAATCTCGTCTCATGTATCATCTTGCGTCTCGTCATTTCCTGCTCTTATTCGGAGGTTAAGCTTAGTAATGCCAGTTAAGAAGGGCGCCGAAATCGCGCCCGCGAAAGGTAAGCTCGGCGTTTTGCTCGTCGGTCTGGGTGCCGTCAGCACCACATTCATCGCCGGCGTTGAGGCAATCAAAGAAGGTTTGGCCGAACCCATCGGCAGTCTCACACAAATGGGTACGATTCGGCTGGGCAGACGCACAGACAATCGCGTGCCTGCGATCAAGGACTTCGTGCCGCTCGCAAACTTGAACGACCTGGTGTTCGGCGCGTGGGACATTTTCCCGGATTCAGCCCACCAAGCGGCACTGCACGCCGGGGTGCTGGAAAAAGACCTCATCGAGAAGCTGAAGAAGCCGCTGCAAAGAATTAAGCCGATGAAGGCCGTGTTTGACCAGTCGTACGTCAAGCGCCTCAGCGGCACCAACGTCAAAACCGGCAGGAACAAGTTCGATCTGGCGCAGCAACTAATTGATGAAATCGCGGAATTCAAGCGGAAGAACAAATGCAATCGATTGGTCATGGTTTGGGCGGCTTCGACGGAAGTTTTCATGAAGCAGCATGCCGTGCATCGGACGCTCAAATCGTTCGAGCAGGCGATGCGCGACAATCACAAGGCGATTGCGCCGTCGATGGTTTACGCGTACGCCGCTCTGAAATCCGGAATTCCATTTGCGAACGGGGCGCCGAATCTGACCGTCGATATTCCTGCATTGAGGGATTTGGCGAACAAGAATGGGATCGCGGTTTGTGGCAAAGACTTCAAGACCGGGCAGACGTTGATGAAAACGATTCTGGCGCCGGGGCTGAAGTCCCGCATGCTGGGTCTGCACGGCTGGTACTCGACGAACATCCTGGGCAATCGCGATGGCGAGGTGCTCGACGACCCTGACTCTTTCAAGACAAAAGAAGAATCAAAGCTCTCGGTCTTGGAGTACATCCTCCAGCCGGAAGTTTATCCGAAACTCTACAAAGGTTTCTCGCACGTCGTCCGCATTAATTACTATCCGCCGCGCGGCGACAACAAAGAAGGCTGGGACAACATCGACATCTTCGGCTGGCTCGGCTACAAGATGCAGATCAAAATCGATTTCCTTTGCCGTGACTCGATTCTCGCGGCGCCAATTGTTCTGGATCTCGCGCTTTTTCTGGACCTGGCTCAACGAACCGGCATGAAAGGCGTGCAGGAATGGCTGTCGTTTTATTTCAAATCACCGATGACCGCGCCCGAGCTTTATCCCGAACATGACATATTCATTCAGCTCATGAAGTTAAAAAATACTTTGCGGCACCTTCGCGGCGAGGACTTGATCACCCACCTGGGTCTGGAATACTACGACTGATCTCAGCACGCACTTGACGTTTTGAGGCCCTCGCAGCCGGTTCGGTGTACCGTCACGCCACGGTTTTGCACGAACTGCAAAATGTCAGTGACAGAGTGCCGCGAATTGTCACGCATTCTTCCGCCAATCCTCTCTCCACTTCTCCAGGATTTCCAATCGTCCCAATATTTTGGATGACATTTAACGAAGCGTCGTATATATAGTTGTGCGTGTGTGTCGGCTTTCTCACGAAGGCAAACGAAGAAATCGCCGCGCGCATCAATTGTGGCAGCGGATCGTTCCTTGCATGAGGAGCAGTTGGAGGATCCAGCCGGCGGCCACGGCCGGGCATAGGCAACCGTGGCAGCGGAAGTGGGACAGAGACTATGGCAACCCCAGAGAGACAAATAGAGCAACCAGTATTTCTTGACCCCGATCAGAAGAGTCCGCGGGCGCAGGACTTCGAGGAACGGCTCGAAGCGCGCATCGTCGGCCAGGAGCGCGCGGTTCGGCGCATGACCGGCCTTTACCAGATCTTTTTGGCTGGAATGAATCCGATTAATCGGCCGATCGGCACGATGCTGTTTCTCGGGCCAACGGGTTCCGGCAAGACGCGTGTGATTGAAGCCGCGGCCGAGGTCCTGTTCGGCGATCAAAACGCCGTAGTGAAGATTGACTGTGCTGAGTTTCAGCACTCACACGAAATCGCTAAGCTAATCGGCTCGCCGCCGGGATACCTCGGCCATCGCGAGACTTCTCCGATGCTGACGCAGGAGAACCTCGACCGGATGCACACCGAAGATCTGAAGCTGACCCTCGTATTGTTCGACGAGATCGAGAAAGCTTCGGACGCACTGTGGCAACTTCTGCTTGGCATCCTCGACAAAGCGACGCTGACGCTGGGTGACAATCGTCGTGTCGACTTCTCGAAGTGCATGCTGGTCATGACTTCAAATTTGGGCGCGCGCGAAATGTCGGAATTGATTTCCGGCGGCATCGGCTTCGCTCCCGGCAAGGGCGCCAAGAACCCGCATGACACGGAAGTCGATCAAAAGATCTATCGCACTGCGGTTGAAGCTGCGCGACGCAAGTTCTCGCCGGAGTTCATGAACCGGATCGACAAGGTCGTGGTGTTCCGCTCGCTGAAGGAACATCACCTCCGCGCGATTCTCGATCTGGAGCTACAGGCGGTGCAGGATCGCATCATGCTCTCGGCCGGCACGAAATTCGTCTTCCAGTGCTCGCCGGAGGCGAAGGAGATGCTGCTCGCGGAAGGCATCGACTTCAAGTACGGCGCACGCCATTTGAAGCGGGCGGTTGAGCGCTTTCTCGTGTACCCGCTGTCGAACCTTGTGGCTACAAGTCAGATCGGCCTGGGCGATCTGGTGTTCGTCGGGCTGAGTCCCGCAACGAAACGGCTGGTTTTCTCGAAGCAGTCGGGTGGCGCATTGATTACTGACATGCCCGAGACGCCGGCTCAGGACCAACGTTTGGCGGCTCGATCCGGCAGCGTGGGCTTGCCGATTCCGCAGGCCAAGGAGACCAAGGCTGCGCGAAAAGGTCAGGGACGGAGCGAACGCAGCGAAAGCTAAACGCTGCTTTCACGGAGAACAGCAAAGGCGTCGGAACTAGTTTCCGGCGCCTTTTGCTTTTGCCCGGTTGATTTGGCGGATTGCGAGCCGCGCGGCTTCCGACAGATATGGATCGGCATTCGACTGAAAGGCTGACTGCAGCGCCGGGAGCCCCGCGGGATCACCAATCAAGCCGAGCGCGGTCGCGGCTTCGCGGCGCGTCTCTAATGAGTTCGCCTCGTTCTCGAGTGCTGCGATCAGAGTTGGTACAGCATCGCGACTTCCAATTTTGCCTAATGATCTAACGGCAGAGCGGATGACGAACTCATCTTCCGGTCCTTTTGACTTTTTCTTTTTCGAACCTTGGCCGGTGATCGATTGCGAGAGCGCCGACACGGATGCTTCGTCGCCGATTTCACCAAGTGCGATCGCGGCGGCCGCGCGAACAGACGCTTGCTTGTCGCGGGCCAAGAGATCGATCAGCGGTGACGTTGCCGAACGGTCGCGCATTTCGCCCAGGACGAAAGCCACTTCGCGGCGCACAAACTCTGATTTGTCTTTCAGCATCGGGAGTAACAAAGCGGTCGCCTCAGTAGCCGGCATCGACACCAGAGCGTGTGTTGCGGCCACGCGCACAGTTGGCGTTGGATCATTCAAACCGGCTGCGGCAGCCCGCGAAGCATCCGGCCGTTTCAAATTGCCGAGGCGCATCAGCGCGTCTCGCCGTTCCTCAACATCCGCCGAACTGAGCCGCTGTCTTTGACGTTCGATCTCGCGCTGCATCGGGGTGAGGCGATCTTGCGCGCCGACGAATGTGACGAACACGGCGCAGCACAGAGCCACCGCCCCAAGCACTACCAGCCGCCGACACCCTCCACGCAGTGCAAACCAAAGATTTAGTTGTCCATTCCGGACTTTCATATCGTTATGATCCAGCATCGATTCGCGACGCGACCGCGTGCATGGTGTCAACAATCAGGACAGCAATCGGAGGATAGAACAACAGGTCCGAAATGATTAGCGCGGTCGCTGAATACCCACCGGTGCCGCCCCCCGCCGGCACGTGATGCCGGAACAACAGTGTCAGGTCTGAAAAGAAATCCTGCGCATGCCAGCCGATGAACAATCCGATGCCCAAACTAATCGCATAGCCGCCCAACAAGAACGCGTACGCCGAAAACCTGGTGAATGGTTTCGCCTCCGGCCGTTCCTCCTGCGTAATCGAGTAGTGAATTTCTTCAGGTTTGTAGGTGTAGTGGCGAAAGTATTCTCGCAGACGCCGAATCAGATGCCAGACGCCCGTCATGAACAGCGTCACCAGAATTGCTCGGCCGAACAGGCCGAACGATTGCCACAGCGGTGGTTTGATCATTGCGACAAAAAACGTGGAGAGAAAAAGCGAAACGGTGGTGAACACCGCCCGCTGGCGAGCTACATTTTCGCGACGATCGCTTTCGAGGATCTGATTGACGACGCGGTCCCAGCGCGCTTGCATTTCTCGCGCGCGCTGCGCGTGCGGATTGTCCGAGTGCAGGATCGATCCTGGTCCCTGAGTACTTTTATCAAGCTGCTGATCGTGAAACGCACGTTCCTGTGGATCGATCAGCGTGTGATAGGCCAGCGAGAGCAACGCAAATTCACGCGCGGCTTTCTCTGAGCCGCGATTCACGTCCGGATGGCGCTTGCGGGCGAGCTTTCGATAAGCCGACTTGATCTCGGTGACTGACGCCGACCGAGTGACTCCGAGAACCTGATAGTAATCAATCATGACAGGGGAACCGCGGCTTCAAAAGAGCCTTTAAGACATGCCATGGGAGCGTGGCGGCCTCAATTTTTCAGGCAGATTTTAGCACCTTTGGGAGTTAGGCTGCGAATGTTCAGGTCCCAATTTACCGCGCGGAACGCTCGACAAACTCAACCAACGTGCGGACTGCGATCCCCGTTGGCCCTTTGGCTCGGTACGGCGTTGCTGGATCGCCCCAGGCCGTGCCCGCTATGTCGAGATGCGCCCACGAGACGCCGTCGGCGAACTCTTTCAAAAACGCTGTGGCCGTAATTGTGCCGGCCTTCTTGCCGCCAACGTTCTTGATATCGGCGATGTCGGACTTGATTTGATTCGTATATTCGTTGTCCAGAGGCAATTGCCAAAACTTCTCGCCGACTTCCTTGCCCGCTTCGATGAACGAATCGATCAGTTTCTGATCGGTTCCGAGGATCGCGGTATTCACATCTCCGAGGGCGATCGAAACGGCGCCAGTCAGAGTAGCCATGTCGATGATCCGGGTTGCGCCGAGTTTCTTCGCGTACGCAATCGCGTCGGCGAGAATCAAACGGCCTTCGGCATCAGTGTTGATTACTTCGATCGTTTTTCCAGTCATCGCGCGCAAAACATCACCCGGCTTCGTCGCGTGACCAGATGGCAGATTCTCGCAACATGGCGCGATACCAAGCACGGGTACGGCCGGTTTCAACTGAGCAATCGCGCGCATCGTACCAATGACGGTGGCCGCGCCGGTCATATCGTACTTCATCAATTCCATGTTCTCGCCCGGCTTCAAAGAGATGCCGCCCGAGTCGAAAGTGATTCCCTTCCCGACCAGCGCCAACAATCCGTCCGATTTCACCTTTCGCCGCGGCGTGTATTTTAGGACGATTAACTTCGGTGGCTCATCCGAACCGCGAGAGACGCCGAGAAAGGAACCCATCCCGAGTTTCTCGATCTGCTTTTGATCGAGCACGTTGATGTCCAAGCCGAATTGCTTCGCGATCATCTTTGCCTGTTCAGCCATGATCGTCGGCGTCATGTAGCCGCCCGGTTCGTTCGCCAGGTCGCGCGTGAAATTCGCGGATTCGCCGATGATGCGACCGCGTTCAGCGCCTCGCTCCAGCGCTTTCTTGTCGGCACCCTCAATGACAACTTCGAATCGTTCGACCTGTCTCTGCTCCTTGTCCTTCGTGCGGTATTTGTCAGGTTCAAACAAACCCATGACTGCGCCGGAAATCGCCCATTGCGAAACTTTCTCGACGTCATCCTCGGCTCGGGGAACGATCGCGATCGTCTTCGCG
>DASXTE010000091.1:0-4073 GCA_036505595.1 Pyrinomonadaceae bacterium | reverse complement strand
GATGACGATGGCGACAACGTGAACGATCTCGGCGAGATGAAAGATCTCAATACGTTGGTGCCAGATCTGACGGGTTGGTCTACTCTGCAAGAAGCGCGCGCCATCAACGACGGCGGGCAAATCGTCGGTTGGGGCACCAGGACGAATGGCGAGACGCATGCATTCCTGCTGACGCCGACGGGATTCACGCCGCCTGCATGTCCCACGCCAAGTCCAAGTCCAACGCCTACGCCCACACCAACGCCCTCTCCTACGACAATTACGAGCGTTTCCGGCAGCGGGACTTACGGCGGGACAGCGACGTTGACTGCGACGCTGACATCGAACAGCGTGGGAGTAAGCGGGAAGACAATCAACTTTACGGTTAACGCGTCATCAGTCTGTGGCGGCGGACAGCCGGCTTGTCCAACGACCAACGCTTCTGGAATTGCCACGCTCTCGGGTGTCAGCTTGTCAGGCATCAACGCCGACAGTTATCCGAGCGCAGTCGGCGCCAGTTTCGCCGGCGATTCGAGTTATGCGAGTAGCAGCGGCAGTGGAACTTTAACTGTAACCCCTGCGCCGTTGCTGCTCACCGCTGACAACAAGTCCAAGACCTATCTTGCCGCTAACCCGAGCTTGACGTTCACCCCAACCGGATTCGTAAACGGCGACACCGCCAGTGTCTTGAGCCCGCAACCCGCGCTTACCACGACGGCGACGACGACTAGTTCGGCGGGCGGCTATCCGATTACATTCTCAAACTCGCCGGCCAACTCGAACTACACCGTTACGCTGGCCAGCGGAACGCTGACGATCAATAAGGCCACACCGACTGTCAATTGGAACAATCCGGCGGACATAACCTATGGAACGCTGTTGAGCAGCACGCAGCTCAACGCGACGGCGACGAATCCGATCGATAGTTCGAGCGTCACCGGAACATTCACTTACACACCGGCAGCGGGCACGGCGTTGCACGCCGGGAATGGACAAACGTTGCGCGCAGACTTCGCGCCCACCGATACGACGAATTACAACACGCCGGCACAGAAGACTGTGTCCATAAACGTGCTGAAGGCAGCGCTGACAATAACCGCGGACGCCAAATCAAAGACTTATCTTGCCGCGAATCCAACTCTGACGTTTACCCCGACGGGATTTGTTAATAGCGATACGGCAGCAGTCTTGAGCGGCGCGCCTTCTCTGACAACGACGGCGACAACGACCAGCAGTGTGGGCCCGTATCCGATCACAGTAAGCCAGGGAACGTTGAGCGCCGCGGATTACGCTTTCAACTTCGTCAATGGCACGCTTACGATTAACAAAGCGACACCGGTGATTACGTGGAGCAATCCCGCGGACATTACCTACGGCACTGCATTAAGTTCTACTCAGCTCAATCCAGCCGCGACTAATCCGAATGACAGCTCAAGTGTTGCAGGTTCATTCAGCTACACGCCGCCGGCGGGCACGGTGTTGCATGCAGGAAACGGTCAAACACTCCGCGCCGACTTCACGCCGACCGACACGACGAACTACAACACGCCGGCACAGAAAACCGTCTCGATTAACGTGCTGAAAGCTACGTTAACGATAACAGCGGACAACAAAGTAAAGTTCGTGGACGACCCGAATCCGCCGCTGACATTTACGCCGACTGGCTTCGTTAATGGCGACACCGCGAGCGTGCTCACAGGCGCACCTTCACTCAGCACCACAGCAACAAACAACAGTCCAGTTGGTAACTATCCGATTACAATTACGCAGGGAACACTCGCCGCCGCTGATTACACATTTAGTTTTGTGAACGGCACGCTGACGATTACCGAGCCGGCGCCGGTGCTGTTGCTCGAGACGGGAACGAGCAACGCGGCTGCGGTGGATTCCGTGACGTTTGTCCGCGGCCCGTTCCGCGTCGTGGACAACTTCAATTTCAGTAGCGATCACTTGACGCGAATCATCATCTTCACGTCGCTGCTCAACCAGCCAGACTCAACGCTAATGGTACGCGCGTCGGGAATTGATCTGCCGATCGAAAATGTAGGCACCGTCAGCGGCGTCATGGACCTGAGCGCTTCTTACATCGTCGTTAAGCTTCCGCAGGGATTGCCGACGGGCGATCTGCAACTGACCGTGACTCTCCGCAATGTCACGAGCAACACAGCGACTCTGACTATCATCCCTTGACGTTAGCGAAATTGGCGGCACGAGCCTCGCAAGTATTGCCCACGACACTCCTTCAGACTTAAATTATGAACGTGTTTTATAGGCGAATTCCCCCTGCCGCAGCGACAGTATTTCTCCTGTTGTGTTTTCCCTTCATTGCACGCAGCCAATCAATGCCAGGGTTTCGATCTCCCGACAAACCGAAGGATGAGACTCCGATTTCGGTTAAGGCGGCGCGCGGACAAGCGCCGCTGAGTAAACTCTACGGCCACCTCAAAGCCGATGCTACGAAAGCGAAACGGCTAGGGCCGCTGCAAAACGCCGACAAAGCAAAACAATTCGGCAAAGAAAAAATTCTTCAGGTCGGCGTAGTCCGCGAACTCACCACTCCGCTGAATCCTTTAATCGACAGCGCGTCGTATGTCGTCACCGAAGGGCAGGTGCGCGTCGCCGCGATCATTTCCGAAGGCGCGCGCCAGATGCGTCTTAAATTCAAAGACTTCTCTCTTCCTGAGGGCGCGAGAGTCTTTGTGTACTCAGCCAGCGATCCAAATCTTTATTTCGGACCATATGAAGGGCGTGGGCCATGGGGCGATGGAACCTTCTGGACTCCTTCATTACCGGATGATCAAGTTGTGATCGAATACACTGCGCCACTGGGAACTGGCGATGTCGCGCCATTTAGCGTTTCGCAAGTCGCGCACATCTACAAAGACACGCCGACAACTGACGATCCGGCCGGCGCTTGCAACCTCGAAGTGACTGCTCCGTGGGCCGAGGTCGCGAAATCAATCGGAATGATTCAGTTCATAAAAAACGATTTTGTGGCGCTCTGCACCGGCACTCTTTTGAATGACAGCGACACGACGCAAGATCATCATTTGCTGACGGCAAATCACTGCGTCAGCAGCCAGAGCGAAGCGCAAACTGTAACTGTCTATTGGAACTACATCACCGGCGACACGCCGCCCGGCGGCACACCGACCACCAGTGGCGCCAACATGCTGGTTACCTCAGTCGGGACTGACTTTAGCCTGCTGCGCTTGACCGGTGCACTGCCGGGTGGGCTTTTCTTTTCGGGTTGGGATGCCAGTGCGGTCAGTTCTGGAACTTCAGTGACAGGCATTCACCATCCTGAAGGCTCGCACAAACGAATTTCCTTTGGCGCGACGAATTCAGATTGCGACAGTCAACTGCCGGGACCATGCGCGAATTTCACCGGAGTTACCTGGAGCCAGGGCACAACTGAAGATGGTTCGTCAGGCTCGGGAATCTGGACCGGCACGCCCGACACTGAAAAGCTGGTTGGGACTTTGACTGGGGGCTATGCGGCTTGTGACAACCTTTCTGGTACTGATTTCTACGCACGGTTCAGTGTTATTTATCAGAGTGGTGTTGCTATTTTCCTCGAGCCACATCGAACGCTTACCGTAGCATCAGTGAACCCGAATAGCGGCATCGGTATTTTAGTAATGCCTAACGACCTTAATAACCAGGGCAGCGGCAGTACGCCATTTACTCGCTCTTATTTTCATAACGCGACCGTAACCCTGGTGGCGAATACAAATTCCGACGGCCCCATCTTTCAAAAATGGCAGCGGGATGGGCAAGATTATACGACCAGTGCCTTCACGACCGTGACCATGAATTCCGATCACACGATGACGGCCGTTTACGTTCCGCGACCGACATTCGCCCTGACAGTCGCGTCTTCGAATCCGAGTAGCGGTGTAAACATCACCGTCACTCCAAACGACAAGAATGGATCCGGAAATGGGACGACGGAGTTCACTCGCACCTACATTCAGAACGCGAATGTGAACCTGGCGGCGCCCACAAGCGCTAACGGAAACACATTTTGGAAATGGCGAGTCGATGGCGTGGATTTCACAACCAGTACGTCAACGACGTTAACGATGGACGCC